>JAHJJF010000061.1 GCA_018823135.1 Pseudomonadota bacterium | reverse complement strand
GGTTGTGCTCATGAAGTCTTACACCAGAATACTCTTTCGAGTGATTGTATCTTCTCTACTAATCCTTACTTCCGTTGCAACCGGTTTGTATGCTGAGCCGGTTGACAAGATGAATATGCGGGAGCGTTGCCCTGTGTGTGGTATGTTTGTTGCTAAATTTGATAATTTTATTTCGCAGATTCACACGCAACAGGGGGTTGTTTTATTTTTTGACGGGGTCAAAGATCTGTTGGCCTATTATTTCCAGCCAGAGGCTTATGGGGGGCAGGCAAAAGATTCTTTTCCTGAAATCTGGGTCAAGGATTATTATTCATTGCACTGGCACAACGCCCGAGAGGCATTTTATGTGATTGGCAGTGATGTTTACGGGCCCATGGGGCATGAACTTATACCTTTTTCAACTCGCATGGCCGCAGAGTCTTTTCTTAAAGATCACAAAGGGGAACAAGTTTTTGCCTTTGATGAAATTACCCCCGATGTCGTTGAGACTCTTCGTTCAGGGCAGAAAATGAAACATTAAATGTTTGTCAGAATCGAACAACACTAATAATGGCCAATCACGCGAGTACTCCAAAACAAGAAGTTACCAGTGAATAGTGAATAGTGAATAGTGAAAACAACTCGTCACTATTTACTCATTACTTGTCACTTTTCTGCAAAGGAATAAGGCATGAGGCCTTCATTTATATTTTTATTTTGTCTTTTATCTCTTGCAGTGGTCGATCTCGGCCTGTATGCGCATTTCACCCATAGCCGCAAAAACCATACCCGGCAATTGGAATTTTCGACAACTGCCACATCCGCCTTGGGGCTCACCGATCTTTGTGTTTCAACAGAAGCCCGATACACCCGTCATCCTGCCGTCAGCGATCCCATGGCGCCATTCATGGACCATCCCGGCGCCATTGAACATTTTCCCACCGGGTCATACTGGGTGCCGGTCACAAGAACTATCAATAATCCGCCTATTCATCCTGTTGATTGAGAAAAGCCGTCAATGCTGAAAAAAATAATCGAAAAACAAATCAATCTGCTTGATTACTCACTGGCATCCCTGTGGCGGCGAAAATTGAAAAACATCAGTGTACTATTGGTTTTTGCCGCAGTTATATTTCTTCTTGGATCGTTGCAACTGGTCAATACCGGCCTTACCCGAGCTGCTGCGGAAAATCTTAAATATGCGCCAGAAATCACCATTCAACGAATGTCTGCCGGTCGTCAGGAAGCTATTCCCCTTTCATATATAGATGCGCTTTCAACAATTTTTGGGATCAGGACAATTGTTCCCAGGATCTGGGGCTATTATTTTGACGAATCAAAATTGGCAAACTATACGGTTATCGGCCTAGATGCTTCAAAGATGCCAATGGGTGACAAACTCGGTTTCACCCTGAAAAACGGTCGCTTTCCCGGTGCTGATGAAAGGGGAGGGGTGGTGGTCGGCAATTCGGCTCTGGATATAATGGCCCTCAAGGACAGAAAGGTGATCTCATTTTTCAGACCCGATCTGACCATAAAATCTTTGGCGATTGTCGGTGTTTTTAAAGATGAAACCGACATGCTCACCGCGGATCTCCTGGCGATGAACATTGAAGACGCCGCAGATCTGTTCAAAGTTCCTGGAGGAATGGTG
Organism: Pseudomonadota bacterium; assembly: GCA_018823135.1. NCBI lineage: Bacteria > Pseudomonadati > Pseudomonadota > Pseudomonadota bacterium. The sequence continues at coordinate 43,791 of JAHJJF010000061.1, read as the reverse complement.
ACCGATTTATGCATCTATGTCTCGAATCCCAGAGAAATTAATACAATTGCCCAAAAAATTGCATCCCTGCTGCCGGATACCAGGGTAATCACCAAACCGCAGATCATGAAAACCTATCAGGTTGTTTTTGGCTGGCGGAGCGGTTTTGCGTCGGTGTGTCTGCTCACCGCCCTTGCCGCCTTTATTATTCTTGCCTGGGATAAAGCTTCAGGCCTTTCCCCGGAAGAACGGCGGGAAATCGGCATTTTGAAAATCCTTGGTTGGGAAACAAACGATATCCTGATTATCCGTTTCTGGGAAAGTTTCCTGGTTTCGATTCTCGCTTTTATTCTCGGCTGCACCATGGCATATGCCCATGTTGCTTTTTTCGATGCCGCCCTCTTCAGGCCGGTTCTTTTCGGCTGGTCGGTGATTTATCCTTCATTGAAAATACTCCCCAATGTAACTTTCAGTGATTTATTGTTGATTTTCAGCATATCCGTGCTGCCGTATCTGGCGGCAACGGTTATACCTGCCTGGCGGTGCGCGATTGTCCCCGCTGATTCAGCCATACGTTGATACGATGCTTATAGAACTTGATTCGGTAACAAAAATTTATAATCAGGGCCTGCTCAACGAGGTGAAGGCCTTAGAGAATGTCAGCCTTCGCATTGAGCCCAATACCATGACCTGTCTGCAAGGTGCGAGTGGTTCCGGCAAAAGCACCTTGCTTGCCATTATCGGCTGTGTTTTTCCGCCAACCAGCGGTAAGGCGGAAATTGCCGGCCAGGCGCTGTCCAGATTGCCGGACCGTTTCCTCACCATCCATCGTCGTCAGACCATCGGTTTCATATTTCAACAATTTAATATACTCCCCCAATTGACCGTTCTTGATAATATTACCCTGCCGCTTTTGCCTCTAGGAATATCACCTTCCGAAAGGAAAGCTCGCGCCCGAAGATTAATAGAACAGCTTTCTATTACGCATAGAGAGAATTTCCCGGCAGGCCAGATATCCGGCGGCGAACTCCAGCGAGTTGCCATTGCCCGTGCCCTTATTAATGATCCGCCGATAATTCTCGCTGATGAACCCACGGCTCATCTTGATACGAAATTGAGTGTGGAATTCATGGAAATCATGTCCGCACTGCGCGCTGCAGGCAAAACGATCATAATTGCCTCCCATGATTCTCTTATTACCGATCACCCTGATTTGAACCAAATAATTAAAATCAAGGACGGTCGTATCGATGTTTCTTAATTCCTGGAGCCTTACTCTTACATTTTGCAGTTTGATTGTTGTGTTTCTGCTGGTAATCGCCGCTGGAACCGCCATCCGGGTGATCAGATTCTGGGACCCGTCAAGTGATACTAATCGCCAGATTCGACTTGAGAGCGAAATCTGGCTGTCGTCAACCCTGGTCGCCTATGCCCTTGGTTTTCAGATTATCAGCCTGATGTTGTTTGTGCTGGCTGCCGATCATTTCTGCCAGGTGATTGTCGGCGCCATGTGTGCAACCGGTGCCTTGCTCGCCAATCCGTTCGGCATGCCTGCATTGCTGATCAAGTTGGCCGGGGTTTTTCTCTATGGATTCTGGATTGTCATCCACAAGCTCGATATTACCTCTGAAAAATATCCCCTGGTAAAGTTCAAGTATGTGTATCTTTTACTGCTCGTTCCATTTTTGTTTACCGACATCATTTTTCAAACACTGTATATCGCGGGGTTGAAGCCTGATATCATTACCTCCTGTTGCGCCGTCGTATTCAGTACTGCTGCCGATGCCGGCCCAAATCTTATGGAAAGTCTGCCCGTTGGAACGATGCTGGCGATTTTTTACGGCACTGCGGGAGTTCTGCTGGTTACCGGGGTGATGCTCAGGCGCGGTTGGCGGTTGGCGGCAGGAATATTTTACGCCGCAGGCTGGGTGTGGTTTTTCGGTTTTGCCCTGGTGATGATCATCACGGTATTTTCTTCCTACATTTATGCAATGCCATTTCATAACTGCCCATTCTGTATATTGAAGCCTGAGTTTCATTATATCGGATTTTTTATCTATGCATCGCTGATGACCGCAACATTTTTCGGCATTGTCCCGGCAATAGTGCAGATATTTTCCGGACAGCAGAGCCTGCATGATGCAATCAGTATTTTTAGAAAATATTCAATCGCAATTTCATTAGTATTCATGGCTGTTTTTTTAGTATTATCATCCTATCACTCCCTCATGTATATGATTGTCGGCGGAGAATTCTAGCCGGTATTTCTCATGAACTCTTCACAATCAATGAATAATGGCTTTAAAATGCACAAGTTTCAGATAGACTTGTCTGAGATTTGTAAAATTGGAGTGTAAAAATACAACAGCCGGCGCCTTTGGCTAATTGTTCGCCAAAGGCAAACAGATACAGCCGAATCAGTCATGACATTTGAGAATTATTTACGGATGAAAATCGAAACGGAATGAACAAGGAAGATTATATTACAAACCAGATGAATGCCTTGTTCCATATCTGGTGCAGCAGGGCCTGCTACATCGGGGCATTAATTTTCATGTCTCTGGCAATTCTTGATTATTTCAGCACGCCTGAAAATTTCACGATCTTTTTTTTCTATCGCACTGTTGTGGCTGTTTCTTTGATATCAATCGCATATGTAAATCGTACAAGCAAAAAAACGTTGGTCCATAAAATATCCGGTTTTGCCGCAATGCTGCTTGCCGCAATTGTTATCGAAATGATGATCCTTCGGTTCGGAGGTCATGTCTCACCATATTATGTCGGTCACATAATTTTATCCATGATTGTCATAGGTTTTTTCCCGGCGAGGTTATACTTCCATCTTTTGGCGCTCTTTTTGATCTATGTGATTTATCTGACGCCCCTGCTCCTGTTCGACCGCATAAATGATTATCAGACATTTGGTATTTCAAATGCCTTCATGCTGTCAACATTCATGACTTTATTGATTCTCAAATATTTTACCCAACAATCTCTCATGAGTGAGCTGAGCATGAGATTTGAGATGGAACAGTACAACGACCAGCTTGAACATCAGGTAAAAGACCGAACTGTAGAATATTCCGATATGATTCAGCTTCTGGAAGGAAACATCTCTAATCGAATCAAATCGGAACAGGCACTTAAAGAAAGCGAGATTCGCTTCAGGCGCCTTTTTGAGGACTCACTTGATTCGATAATTCTCTATGATTTTGATGGGAATATTCTTGACGCAAATCATGCGGCCCAGGAGTTGATCGGTCATCCCCATGAAACTTTGATCACCTTGAATATCAGAGACATTCTCCCGCAGCAGGCAATCTTAAAACGAATCACCGAAGTCCGGAAAAGTGTCGAAGATGGCAAGGTCCATATGGAAACAGTGGTTACGCAAGCTAACGGTGTCTTATTGACCGTAGACCTCCGAAGCAAAATAATTGAAGCAGAAAAAGGAATAATTCAGGCGATTATCCGGGATATTACCCAGAAAAAGCAAACCGAAGCCCAACTCCGACAAGTTCAGAAAATGGAGGCCATCGGGACTCTAGCCGGAGGAATTGCTCATGATTTCAATAACATTCTCGGGGCTATTCTGGGGTTTGGAGATCTTATTTGTGAAGATGTAGATGAAGACAGTCAGGTATACTCTGATGTCAATCAGATTATCGCAGCCGGCAACAGGGCCAAGGATCTCGTAAAACAAATTCTCACCTTCAGCAGACATGGAGATCAGAAAAAGCTCTCCGTTGAAGTCCATTTGATTATCGAAGAAGCGATTAAAATGCTTCGCGCAACTCTTCCCTCAACAATTTCCATAAAGCATGATATTGATCCTGCCTGTGGTAATATTTATGCCGATCCCACCCAAATTCACCAGATAATCATCAACCTGAGCACCAATGCATATCATGCGATGCGCGAGCACGGCGGCAAATTGTCGATCAAATTGTCCATTGTTGACAAAGTTGAGGAGGCAGGCGGAGTTGCACCCATATCAGATAGCGGTTTTGTTCTGCTTACGGTTCAGGATAATGGCGCCGGCATAGATCCTGTGATTCTGCCTCGTATTTTCGAGCCGTATTTCACCACCAAGGCACCGGGTTTGGGAACCGGCATGGGGCTTGCTGTTGTACATGGTATCGTGAAAAAACATGAAGGGGTTATCCACGTTGAAAGCAAATTTGGGCGAGGGACGTTAGTCAAGGTGTATCTGCCGCGCCTTCTTGATAAAGTTGATGAATCACTTGAGATTGACATTGAACCAATTAAAGGCAACGGCGAGCGAATACTCCTGGTGGATGATGAAATACCGCTTCTCGAGATGCGGAAAAGAGGGCTTGAAAGTCTGGGGTATGAAGTCAATATTTTTAATAACCCATTGGAAGCTTTGAATGAATTCAAACAGCGATCATTTTTTTATGATCTGGTAATTACCGACCAGACCATGCCGATTATTACCGGGGTTGAAATGGCTAACGCCATCAAGACGATGAGGCCGGGTCTGCCCGTCCTGCTTATTACCGGGAACGCGGAAATCCTGGATACTATTGTTCCCGAAGATTTCGGCATCAAGGAGGTTTTGATCAAACCCATTGATCTGAAGGACTTATCAATGGTAATCCGAAATATCCTTAATAACGGCAGGCGCACCCTGTCTTCTGTTTCCTAGCCTCCCGCATTGTATATGGCCATCTCAGTGTTTGAGCATCATTTGTTCCGCAGATTTATGTCGTTTTTCTGAAGTCGAATATCGGAGCTGGAAAGTTGGCAAAGATAAAACATATTCAGGTTGTTATTAAGTGGGAAAAGGGAAATAATTTGTTGCGGAGATTTTACAAATCAATCATTCGGCGCGTATTTATATAATTTGCGTTGAAGAGTTCTCCTGTGGAGTCCGAGTTTTTTGGCGGCGGCTGAGATATTACCATCACAGTCAGCCAGCACTCTGTTTATGTGTTCCCATTCGACACGGGCAAGGGAAGGGGGGGGAAAATCAGTGTTGCTTACATCCGGTGCAAGATCTGGGTCCTTGGTGAAAGCATGAAGGATATCATCAACATCAGCAGGTTTTGAAAGATAGTTGACAGCGCCAAGTTTAACGGCATCGGTTGCCGTTGAAATGCTGCCATATCCGGTGAGAACGACAATTTTTAAATCAGGGTGGATTTTCAGTCCATCCTTAATTACTTCAAGACCTGATTTTCCGGGCATCTTCAGGTCTATGACAGCCATTGCAGGTTTATGCACCTTAATGGCCACCAGCGCATCAACATAATCGGCAGCGGCATACACCGTGTAGCCGCGTTTGGTGAACGCCTGCTCAAGCCGTTCCCTGAAGAAATCTTCATCATCAACAAGTAGAATTGTTTCCATGACTGTACAAAATCCTGATTATTTTTTTAAACAGCACCACAAGTCAGATCCATTCTGTATTTTACCTCGGTGGTCTGCTTAACAGAGCTGCATCGGTGCTCCGGCAGTCTCACTTTGGTTCCTGACCTGAACAAGTGTCACGAATTCGTATCGCAATGTATATTTCTGACTTTAGGTTCTGAGCTATTACAATTATAAAGGGTCTAATTTATTCAAGGCAAGTTTTAATACCGCTTTTGTTCCTTTGTTTTTTTGCGAATAAATTTCAACGCTGCCGCCGAGACGTTCGGCCACAAGTTTTGTCAGGAAAAGTCCCAACCCCATCCCCTTGCCGGTTTCTTTGGTAGTAAAAAAAGGTTCTGTGGCTTTGGCAATAATCTCCTGATCCATGCCTACTCCTTGGTCTTCTACTTCAAAATAGAGATATACTGCATCCCGTCTGCTCGTAAGAATTATCGAAGAGTTGTCCTCTGCGGCATCAAGTGCGTTCTTCAGGAGCCCTTTAATGGTACGAATGAGGGTTCGTTGGGGGAAATGGAACAGGGCATTCATCGTCTGGTTATGATACACAATTCTCTCACGAATCTTGTCAGGGAATTGCATCAAAATGTTATTGATCAGTTTGTCGGTGGATGATTCTTCAAGGGCTTCTCCAAGGGGATTACCAGCATCCGCAGCCAGATGATAGAGTATTTCCTTACATCGATCAACCTGCGATCTGATAAGTTTTGTATCATCGATAAGTTCTTGATCCCCCTGATTATTCTTCAGATGATGAAGCATTTCTCCTGCAGCAACAGCTATGGTTGACAATGGAGTTGAAAACTCATGCGCTGCTCCTGCGGATAAAGTCGCCAGGGCCGCAAGTTTTTCATTCTTGTTTTTTTCTTCCCTCAGCCTGGCGATTGTTTCCTGATGTTCATCAAGGGCTTTTTGAGTCTTACCGACAAAAAAAACTATAAACAGGGCGGTTACCGCAAAGGCTACCCACATCCCCTGGAGATGCAGGGTCATATCATGGCTGACCAGAGCCGGATCATGGCATAATTCTCCGGTTACTTCCGGATTGTGTAGAAAATGGAGTGATGCGGGAATGTAAAATACACTTGCATAGCAAAGAATAGCAAAAACTGTGAGCGCCCATGACCAGCGTGCCTTCATGAGAATTGAGCCCAGAGCGACGTGCACCAGATAGAGAAACGTAAAAGGATTCATCGGGCCGCCGGTCTGGGAAAGCAAAACGGTCAAAAGGATTATGTCCAGAAACATCACAACGCCGGTGAGCCAATCGGAAATAACTGATTTTTTCTGTATCAAAAAATAAAAGAAAAGGTTGGATCCGGCGCCAAAAAGAATGAGTGCCGCAACAGTTGGAATCGGGATGTTGATTTCAAAGAATATATAAACGAGAAAAATGATCAGCGCCTGACCTGCTAAAGCTCCCCATCGAAGATGCAATAACCATGAAAATGCGATACGGGAGGGTGATTGTGATTCTGTCAGAAAGGATGTGGTCATGGTTTAAATATTCTCAAGGGGATAACTTCGTTGCTCGAAGCTTCAAATTCTTTGCAGGGAAGAATTTTTTCAACAAGTTTTTCAAGAAAAACATATTCATTTCCTGAATATGTAAATTGATACTGCCGCGGTAATAAGGGGTTGATCATGTAAAAAACAAGATTATTAATAGCCCGGAAGTCCCGTGTTATCAAACAAATTCTTATTATTTGAACATCCCTGCGACAATTTGCCACATTCACTGAATCGCCATGGATGTGATAGGTGATAGCTTACTTTCTTTTTTCCCACCTGCACCAGGTTTCTCTTCCCCGTTTAACTTGTTGCAGGCAAAGTCGGTGTTCTTCACCACTCCCTAAGTTCCTTCCCCCGGGGTGGTGAAGAACCCCCATACATGATAACTCGGAATATACGAGTTTTTTAACAAGACCAACGAGTCATCCCGGTAACTTGGAATCGAGGTGTGGAGATTTTCCTGACGCGGGGAACTTAATTGCCACTTAGGATTTCCGGGAATCATTATTTCGGAAAGAATATAAATTCATACTTTGGAGGTGAACCAGAAATGAGTGAAAAGCAATGCGATCTTTCCAGAAGGGAAGCACTGATTGGGGCGGGGAAGCTTGCGGTTGGTGCCGCAGTTCTGACTCTTGGAACTTCCGGAGTCGTCACGACTGTTTTAGCAAATAAGCCGGCGACTTTCCCGTGGGGATACAAAAAGATTGATCCGCAGGAAGCAGGCAATATCGCCTATGAAAACTGGTATAAAGGGTTTTGTTGTTTTGCCGTAGTCAGCGGGATTCTGCAACCGTTACAAAGGGAAATTGGTGAACCCTATTCCTCTCTGCCTTTAATGGCTTTTAAATGGGGACACGGCGGTGCTGTCGGCTGGGGAACTCTCTGCGGTTCATTAAATGGAGCAGGCATTGCTACAGGACTTATTGGCGGTCACGACACCGAACCGATATTAAATGACGTTATTGCATGGTATACGGAAACCCAGTTGCCGATTTATAAACCGAAACAGCCCAAAGCACAGTTTAAAAGCGTTAATGCCAGCGCCTCACCGCTTTGTCATATATCCGTGGGCAAATGGATGAAAAAAGAAGGCGTAAGCTTTGCCAGTCCTCAGAGAAAAGACAGATGCGCCAGGTTGTCGGCGGATATTGCAATGAAAACCGTCACTCTTCTTAATGACTGGAAGGATGGTAAGTATAAGCCAACACATGGCAGTAATGTCAAAGAATATGGCATTACTTCACAAGAAAACTGCATGGAATGCCACGGTGACGATGTGCCTTCACCAAAGATATGATGTTAATCTGAAAATTTGACTAAAAGGCAAACAGCCGGGGAGGAGAGAATTCTTCCCGGCTGTTTTTTTTGGTCAACATCAACAAACGGTGCACACAGGGCTTCAAGGAAAACTTGACTGAATTATCTTTCGAGCCCAAGCATTTTAAAGGGATCGATGTTAAAGCGTCTGGCGGATTCGTAACTGATTATTTTGTCAGCACCGCCTTTGCCGAAAGGTTTGTCAAGATTGATAGTTCGAGGTGAGACCGGCCAATTCTTCTTTTTGTTATAAACCACGGAAACAACCGGTTTGAGCAGGTGTTCGGTTGAGTCGATTACCACGCCGATCATGCCGCTTTCAAGTTCAACCACCGTGCCCACCGGATAGATGCCGATGTGTTTAATGAATCGATGCGCAAGCATTTCATCAAAATGATATTTGCTCCATTCATACAAGCGACGAAGGCCGTCAACAGGATCAAGACCGTTTCGATAGCAACGCCGCGAGGTGATTGCGTCAAAAACATCAACTATTGCCGCCATCTGACCGCCGAGACAAATGTCATCGCCTTTCAATCCCTGTGGGTAGCCGTTGCCGTCAATGCGTTCGTGGTGCTGGAGTGCAACGAGAGCAGCTCTCTTAGGGATTTTTTTTGTGCCGCTGAGAATATCTCCACAGAACTGAACATGTTTCTTTATTTCGGCAAATTCTAGGTCCGAGAGTTTGCCTGGCTTATTGAGTATTTGAACAGGGATCTTCATTTTGCCGATATCGTGCAGAAGCGACCCCAGACCTATTTCATGGGTGCGTTGTTTGCTCAAACCGAGATGTTTGCTAAAAGACATCATGAGAGCGCCGACTCCCACGGAATGATTAAAAGTGTAATTGTCCTTATTGCGCAGACGAAGAAGAAGGACAAGAGCGTCTTTATTGCGGGAAATTGATTCGTCGATTTTTCTTACAAGCACATGCGCTTGATCCGGTTCAAGGTTTTTACCCTGCCTGATTCGGGCCATTATGGTACGGACGACTTTCGTTGCTTCCCGTTTTATTGACGTTGCTTGGGTAATTTCTTCCTGCAATGGAATATGGTTGATGGCTTCCGAAACATCGTCATTTACCATTGTTCTGATTTCTTGATCTATCTGGCGTTTATGTTCGGCTTCCGATGGAGCATCTTCAATATCACGACCTTTTTCTGTATCAATGAATACCTCTCGAATCCCGAAGTAGCGAAGTTTTTCCAAGGCTTTTTCACTGGTGATAAGTTTGCTGTTAAACAGAAAGGGATGCCCCATCCATCCGCAGTCAAAGCCTTTTATAAAGACCCCGGGCGCAAGTTGTTCAACTTTGACTTTTTTTATCATAGTTTTTTGGATCCAGAATTATTACATTCATGGATAGAGTCAGGGTGAATACGGTATATTGCTGTTAATCCATTACAATATATATAAGCCTAGTAAGAAATAGTATTCTTTTCAAGAAGATAACCATTTATTCAGCCCAGAGCGTTCTTGCCCCGAAAGAGGAGCTGGGTTATTCTGATTACATATGAGTATTCTTGCTGATTTCAATACATTTTCCCTGTCACTGCTTATGAGCCTGCTGGTTATATTACAGATGACTTCAATAACCGCCGGAGCAGAAGAAGCGGAAAAGACTGAAACCGTATCTTTTGAGTATGAGCTTGACGCCTATTATTCAAATGTCGGCCTCTATGTCAGTCTGACCGATAAGCCCATAGCATTTGCCGGTGAGAAAAGTGAGTTCCAGATTTACCGGGATCTGTTTTACAGTTCCTATGTGCCAAGATTTGCAGTTGTTGAAGCAAGTGTCAATCCTTTGCCTTGCCTGGGGTTGTTTATCAAAAATAATTATGAGGATTTTTATGATGATGCTGAGGCATCAAGCGATATTAATCTGATCCAGGCAGTAACCGCAGGCTTTGAAGAACCGTATGCCTTTTCGATTTTTCTGGGGAATGTCATAAGTTTCCGCAAGCCGGGTGAGACAGGGCTTGTCCCTAATAAAGGATATATGGGCTATCTGATCAGCGCCGGCAATTACCATATCAAGGATAATGATGCAATCAGCGATAACTGGCTGGAGCTCGAGTGGAAAATCAAAGGGGATCGCAAGGTTGAGAAACAGCGTCTCAGCTGGAGTTTCCGGGTTGGCGGCAAGATGCACGGCAATCAATATATTACGGATGTTTTTTATGTATCCCTGCGCAGGAGCCGCATAGATTATGAGGCTTCATGGCTTTCACTGATGCAGAACAGCGGTTTTGAATTTACCCTGAAGTTTGATGCGGCAGAGATGAATCTTGTTCAGAATACCTTTTTTGTCAGCAAGAAATGGCCGATGCAAAAAGTTGCCGCACTCACTATCGACATCGGATATATATGGGAAGCAAATCGCAAATATTCAGGATATCTTCGTGATGATGAAAAAAACGATCTGTCCTTTATTATGCGTCCGAATATTGAATTTTGATGGTTTAGCAAAAAAAACACTGTTAAAAAAAACATAATAAATTCAAATAGATCCTTGAGTGATACCTGCCGGGCGAGTGTTTTCTGGGATCTCGCTGGGTTCGCTTTCCATGGGGTCTCGTGAATTTTGTACCCCGTTGCTTGCTCGATTATCAACAAGATCGAAACGTTAATTTTCTGGAACAGCCCTGAAATGTATAACAGACTCTCCGTTGGCAATTTAGAAATTTACTGGTTAAACGGCGGCGAATTCATGCTTGACGGTGGCACGATGTTCGGTGCAGTTCCCAAAGTGCTCTGGGAAAAGAAAATCCCCGCTGTTTCGGCAAATAATATTTTGATGCTCAACGCCGTTTTGCTCATCAAATCCCCTGATGCCTTGATCCTTGTCGATACCGGGCTCGGTAACAAACTTTCGGAAAAACAGAAAAATATTTATGAAGTGACCTGCGACTGGAATATCCCGGCAGAGCTTGAAAAACTTGGGCTTGACAGTACTGCGATTGATTATGTCGTACTCACCCACTGTGATTTTGACCATGCAGGAGGGGTGGAAATGTTTGATCCGGATGGCAGGCAGAGGCTTTCTTTTGCAAATGCCCGGTATCTGGTTCAAAAAGATGAATGGTATGATGTTCTGCACCCAAATAGCCGGGCATCGCACAGCTACTGGGATATTAATTTCAAGAATCTGGTCAACTCGGAAAACCTGCAGATTAAGGAAAAATATATTGCCGATTATCGAGATAAGAATTGCTGGTTTACTTTTTATCATGATCCGGATGTGCTGGCCTGCCGTTTTGATAAGGCGGGCAGGATTATCGAAAAAGTTACAACCTGATTAACAGGTGAAAACACGAAAGCCTGATAAGGGAACTTTGCATGACCATCGGTTTGATATCCTATAACCTTTTATCACTGGCACAGGGCAGGGTTGGAGAGAAGTCATGGCTGATTCCATTCCTGTTGGGCACTGCTTCTTCTGCGATAGTTTTTTCTGATGAATTGATAAAGTTTGCCGCTGCTAATGAAATATGCCGGGTCCTAGGAAAGGATATAGAAGGCAAGATCTTTATCCTGCAGGTCGTGGAGATATATTTCACAGCCCATATAATTATCTTCCACAGAGCGAACAGTGTAGATCTTTTCCATGATGGTTGCCGAAGAATTATCCAGGGTAAAAATGATTTCCAAGAGATCGCCGACTTTAATTGTATGGCTATAATTTGATGTAAGACCGATACCGTCAACGGAAAGATTCTTTATTTTACAGTTTGAATGCTGATTGGCGATGGAAGCCAGGTCCCAGCTGGTTTTACTCCTGCGTGATGAGTCCTGGGCCATAAGGGGATCGATTTTTTCAAAATGACCGTCCAGAGAGGCGTTCTTGCGGGTTTTCTTGCGGTACTCGAATTCCACGTCAAAAGCATGTTTGCAGGAACATATTATACGAATTTTATGTTCCCCTTTAATCTTTTCACCAGGAATAATCTTATGGTCCATGCAGTAAGGACAGCTCAACCGGATATCTCCGAGTTTGCGAATGAAAATTTTGAGCGTGTCACCCATTTTTGAACGTTTCCCTTTAACTTACTATTGATAGTATCAGGATTATTTCTTGAACCTCTTGATACGTTTTTTTATCTGATGGTTGGGAAAAAAAGAAATCCGGACTTAGCACATCAAATGCGTGATTTTATCGTAGCGGAGAAATAACCTGAGGTATATTTAAATTTTTCATGCAACGTCTTGTTTTAAATCTGGAAATTCATAGCAAAGCGTTTAGAGCCTTTAGATATATTTCCGTCGTTAGAAGTATTGCGTTTATCTGCCGTGGAAAGTTTCCAACTATGATGACTTCGTAAAAAGTCCAAGACTGAATTATCGCTCCTAATGATCTCAAGAAGTTAGAAGCGGTATACGCGTCCGACCGTTATAACGCCGCTACAAAAGCCGACATGTCCTTTCTGATTTTTTCATACATCTGAGGAGATAATCCGGCGCCGAGGGCGACGATGCGTGCTTTTTCATCCGTAAGAAAATCGCCGGGGCCGTGGGCGTCGGCATTGACCATGAGGGCTGCCCCGGCTTTAAGTGCTGTTTGAGCAACGTGCCCGTTGGTAATGGAATGACCTTTGCGGCCGCTGAGCTCAAGGTAAATCCCTTTTTTGGCGGCAAGGGTTGCTTCTTCAATGGTTATAAATCCTGGGTGGGCGAGGATATCAACCCCTGATTCAATTGCAGCCCTGTTGGTACCCGGTGTCACGGGTTCTACTGCGGTTTCTCCATGACCCACGACAATCAGCGCCCCGAGTTCTCTTGCCTTGCGAACAAGCTCCGCAAACATACCTGGTGGCACATGGGTGAGTTCAATTCCAGGAATAAGTCTGGTTGTTGAATACCTGTTAAGATCATTGGCCGCCCGGACGATTCGTGGAATGATGAAATCCATGTTGGATGAGTCGGCATGATCGGTAATGGCTATGGCTTCATAACCAAGAACCTCGACTCTTCTCAGGTGTTCGGCTGGAACAAGTTCACCGTCGCTAAAAAAAGTATGGGTATGAAGATCAATCATCGTATCGTCCTTTAATTCTGTTGATTTTTTTAATGAATTGATTATCTGCCGACAGGATCGGGCGTCATTTTGAATTTAGTAAATGTTAAACAGTTAACAAGGATTTATCCATTAAAATCATTTGTCTGTTTTCCCTGGAGAGAATTCTGGCAGGTTTCGGTAATAATCACAGTGATGATTTGTCCTGCCTGAAGATCAGGATTTCCGTCAAAGTTCACAATATGATTGGTCATGGTTCGGCCGGTCCATTGCCCATCTGAGGCTTTACTAGTTCCCTCGATCATGATCTTCATTTTTCTGCCGATGTATTGGCGATGTCGTTCCAGGTTGATTTCATCCTGGCGGGATTTAAGTCTTGCAAGCCGGGAAGTTTTCTCATTTTCAGGGACTTTCTCTGAAAAAGATGCGGATTTGGTATGAGGCCGGTCTGAATATTTAAAAGAAAAAGCCCCATGGTAGCGAACAGATTCAAGTAATTGCATGGTGGCTTCAAAATCTTCGTCTTTTTCACCCGGAAACCCAACAATGATATCCGTGGTTATGGCTATCTCCGGATTATATTTCCGAAGTTCAGAGACTTTATCAAGATATTTCTCAATGGTATATTTTCTGTTCATTTGTTTGAGGATTGTGTTTGACCCGGATTGAACAGGTAGATGCAGATGTGGGCAGAGTGTTTTAATTTCCTGAAAACAGCGCATAAGATCTTCTGAAAGGTCTTTGGGATGAGAGGTTGTAAAGCGGATACGTTCAAGCCCTTTTACTTCAGAAGCAGCTCGCAAGAGATCAGGAAAGGTTATGTCTTGCTCGTTGGGACGATCCAATCCATAGGAATTGACGTTTTGTCCGAGCAGGGTAATCTCTTTAATCCCGTTATCAATCAAATGTTTTATTTCATTAATTATATCATCTTTTTTGCGACTTACTTCACGGCCGCGGGTGAACGGCACTACGCAATAGGTGCAGAAATTATTGCAACCCTGCATGATGGTGACAAACCGTTTGAATGTTGACTGGTTCTTCATATTCGGCAGAAACGGCGGAATAACAAAAGAATTGGAAAGGTTGGTCGCAATTTGTTTTTTAGGGGTTTGATCGGATGCTTTTTCCAAAAGTTCCGGCAGCCGGTAAATGTTTTGAGGCCCGATAATCAGGTCAACATGGGGCATTCGTTTGAGCATACCGGCTCCGTCCTGCTGCGCAACGCATCCGGCAACTGCAACCAGCAGAGATGGTCGGGCCACCTTCATTTTTTTAAGGGTCCCGAGGAGACTGTAAGCCTTTTGTTCTGCTTTTTCCCGCACGCTGCAAGTGTTTACCAATACAAGGTCTGCATCCGTGATGGTAAAGGTTTCGATATAACCGGAGGAAACAAGAAGTTGCGACATGATTTCAGAATCACGTTCATTCATCTGGCAGCCAAAGGTTTCAATGTAAACTCGTTTCATGAAAAATTCTTACAGGTTGGGATTTCTTGATTGATTGAAAAGGGTAGGGGCGATGTCTTCCAGGAGTCCAAACAAAACTTGTGATGCGGATTCCGGAAATCGAATTTCGACGACGCCTGCATGTTGGTCCAGGGTTGAAAGTATGGCCAGGCCGTCATATCCTTCGAGTATAAACCGCAGAAAATATATTCTTTCCGGGGCTATTCGTAATGGAATTCGGTGCCAGACAGGAAGTGTTTTTGCCAATTGAAACCTGCTTCATTATTTTAAAAAGAACAAGAGATATCATGCGTCACAAGCAGGCGTGGTTCACACGGAGAGTTGAGAATCCAGCCCACCGAGAAGTTCTTTGTATTTATTCAGTCTCGGTTCCACCACCTCGTTGAGGAAATCTTCGGTTTGTTCCACGGCTCTACCCACAAAGCTGTTGGTATTAGAGACAATCATTTTATGTAAATCGTATTTATCAAAAGGAATAAGCGGGTCCTTGGCAAGACGGTTCAATAAATCATTATCAAGGCCTTTTTCCTTTACGGCTCTGCCGGCATCAATGGAATGTTTATTTATTACCTCATGCATTTCCTGTCTGCTCTTACCTGCCTCAACGCATGCCATGAGTATTTTTTCAGTTGCCATGAAAGGTAATTCCTGGGCGATGTAGCGTTCAATTTGTTTCGGAAAAACAACCATATCGCTTGTAATGTTAAGAAACAGCTTTAGTATGGCATCGGTGAGCAGGAAGCATTGTGGGATATCCATTCGTCGTATGGCGGAATCGTCTAATGTGCGTTCAAACCATTGATTGGAATAGGTTGCGTCAAAGTTTGCTACCAGGCCTGAAAGTTTACGGGAAAGGGCGGTCATCCTTTCGGATCGCATGGGGTTGCGTTTATATGCCATTGCCGAACTGCCGACCTGACCTTGTGCAAACGGTTCTTCCTGGACTTTAAGGTTTGAAAGCAGGCGAAGGTCAACGGCAAATTTATGGGCGGTGGCGCCAATGCCAGCAAGGGTTTCAGCGGTTTTCATGTCAAGCTTACGGGTATAGGTCTGGCCGGTCACGTCAAAGACCTTGTCGAATCCGAGTTTTTCTGCAACGAGATTGTCGAGTTTTCTGACTTTTTCATGGTCGCCCTTGAATAATTCTAGAAAAGAGGCCTGGGTGCCGACAGTTCCTTTGGCTCCACGGGCCTTAATCTGCTTTTCGAGATTTTCCAGATAATCAAGGTCTATAAGCAAGTCCTGGATATACAAAGTGTTTCTTTTGCCAACGGTAGTTGGTTGAGCTGGCTGGTAGTGGGTGTAGCCAAGGGTTGCCAAGGCCTTATGGGTTGCGGCAAAACGGCTGAGGTTGGCAATGACGTTTACCAGCATTTTTTTGATAATTGCCAGGGCTTTTTTCTGGAGAATGAGATCGGTGTTGCAGCCGACAAACTGAGAGGTTGCCCCCAGGTGAATTATGGGTTCGGCGAGTGGACATTTAACCCCGAAAGTATAAACATGGGCCATTACGTCATGGCGTATTTCTTTTTCCTTTTGCGATGCCAGCTCAAAATCGATGTCAGAAATGTTTGCCTTCATCTGCTGAACCATTTCAGGTGTGACCATGGAAAGCCCAAGTTCGCATTGAGCTTCAGCCAGGGCTATCCAGCATTTTCTCCATGTTTCAATTTTTGTCTGTTCGGAAAAAAGTCCCTGCATTTCAGGGCTGGTGTAGCGACTTACTAGTGGCTCTTGATAAATGGTTCGATTCATTCGCATTCTCCAGGGGCTTAATTCAGAAAATTAGTAATTGAATTGGAATTATCGCTTGCAGAAGTGGTTTACGATTTTGTGGATTTGCTATACCAAAAAAGCTCTGAAATTGCTCGGTTAAAGATTTACACAAAACCTGAGATTTCACCTCAATTGTTCGATCATTATCGTAATGTCGCATAATGTATATTATGTATAGTTAAATAAATATAAATAAAATCAAGGTGTTGAGTTGGTGATGATGTCGATTGCCCGTATCTCCCACTTGCGGATTCCTCGAAAAGTATTGGGCCGTAAACAATATGCCAACCGGGAAAACTTTTTTGGTAATGTTTCATTGAGACTGCCAATGCCAAAACCAAAGGCTTTATACTGTCGATTATTTTCGTTAATTGAAAATTGCAGACTGTCAGCGCCTACCTTCCGTGTATCGGCAATTGTTACATTCTTATTTGTCATAAACACCGGTTCTTCATTTCCCAGCCCAAACGGCTCAATTTTTTTATACAATTCAATAAAACCTGTGTGCATTACCTCTGCAATATCTACCTGGTTGTCAATCAAGAGCCTCGGGTTTTGTATTTCCTCATCATTTAAATGAGCAACTACTGCCTCTTCGAATAAATTTTCTAATAATAGTATATTGTTAGCTGAAACAGAAAGACCAACGGCTGATTCATGCCCCCCGAATTTATGCAATATTTCTGTGCAACCCAGGAGTGTTTTGTATAAGTTTAATCCCTCTATTGACCTTCCTGATCCCTTTATCATTCCACCGGAATCACTTAATACAATTGTCGGTCGATTGTATTTATTAACAATTTGTGATGCAACAATCCCCAAAACCCCGTTATGCCAGTCTGGATCATACAAAACCAGAGAACTGTGCCCTTTTGATATTTTTTTATCGGCCATTGCAATTGCTCTACTGGTTATCTCATTAACTATTGCCTTTCTTTCCGTGTTGATTTGGTCCAATTCTATTGCCAGAATTTCGGCCTCATAAATGTCATCACTGGTCAGCAGATCAAAAGCAATCTGAGCATTTTTAAGTCTGCCGGCTGCATTGATTCGGGGACAGACCTGAAAGGAAATATCCTCGGAAGTTATCTGGGTATTGGCGCCGCATGATTTTTCTAAGAGAATTTTAACTCCAACCCCTACGGGTTTTGCGAGTATTTCAAGCCCTGCTTTTGCAAGAATTCTATTGGTGCCGATGAGCGGAACCATATCCGCGATTGTTCCAATGGCGACCAGATCAAGGTATTTTTTAAGATTAGTGGCTTCTATTCGGTTTCCATTCCAGAAACCTTTTTCGTGGAGTCTGTTACGGACTCCCATTGCAAGATAAAATGCAATACCCACTCCGGCGAGATGTTTGAACGGAAACGTGCACCCCGCCTGCAATGGATTAATCACAACGTCTGCATCCGGGAGTTTTCCAGGCGGTTGATGGTGGTCGGTTATGATCACCGTAAATCCCATTTGTTTTGCGGCAAGAACCTCCTCGGAGTTTGCGATGCCGCAGTCAACTGAAATGAGAACCGGGCTGCTGCACCCTTTCTTGAGACTTTCATTATAGAGATTTTGTAGTGAATCTTTGTTGAGGCCGTATCCGTGTAAATTTCTGTCCGGGAGAAATGTTAAAACATCGAGATTGATTTCACGAAAAAAAAGAGACAAAACTGCTGTTGCAGTGACCCCGTCAGCATCATAATCGCCTGAAATGCAGACAATGCGTGCTTCTTCCAGGGCCTGTATGATGATTTCTGATGCTTCGGCCATGCCTTTCATTAAAAATGGCGAAGGGAGATGGGCGAGCTGCGGTTCGAGAAAGGATTCAATTTCTTCCGGAGTGGTCAATCCTCGATTAAAAAGAATAGCGAGTATGGTTTCCGGGATATTGGTATTTTCTGCAAGAATTCTGAATTTATCCAGATCGTATTCTTTTTGCTTCCATACTTTATTGAAAAAACTTGTTTTCATGTTATCTGTTACATTAAGTATTGTATTTATTTAGCTGTCTTTACGTTAATTAATATGATTATTAATTTGATTGATAATCATATCCTGCTGGTTGTTTTCATACCAGACGATTTCCGGGTCGGCATTGAACCAGGTAAATTGTCGCTTGGCATATCGTCTGGTATCTCTGGCCATGAGGTTCAGACTTTCATCCAGTGTCCATTTTTGCAGAATATGATTTACCATATGTCGGTAGCCAATAGACTGCATGGGCTTCAGGTCTGGAGAATAGCCCATTTCAAGAAGTGTATTAACCTCGTCGATCAGACCCAGCTTAATCATCATTTCTACGCGTTGGTTGATTCGATCATAAAGGGTTTGACGATTTATGCAGGTGAGTCCGATTTTTAATACGCGCTTGAATGGATTTTCATATTCCTGTTTTTCAAAATGTAGAGAACGAGGCGTTCCAGAAGTCTTAAAGACCTCAAGGGCACGAAGTATCCTGTAGTGATCGTTTGGATGGATTTTTTGCGCGGCTGCGGGGTCACAAGTAACAAGTTCCTGGTAAAGTACGGCGCTTCCTTTTTCCTGCAGTTCTTTTTTAAGATATGCCCTCAAGTCATGGTTAACAGGTTTTGTATCGAATATGCCTTTAAGAAGAGATTTAATATAAAGCCCGGTGCCGCCCACCAAAATGGGGATTTTGCCTTTCGCATGAATTTGTTTTGCTGCGATCAGGGCATCTCGGGTAAAATTTGCTGCATTGTACTCTTCATCCGGGTCGACAATGTCTATGAGATAGTGAGGAACTCTCGCCCTTTCAGCAAATGTTGCCTTGGCAGTACCGATATTCATGTGTCGATAAATCTGCATGGAATCAACACTGATTATTTCTCCTGCAAATTTTTCGGCAATTTCAAGTGATATATCGGTTTTTCCGACACCTGTCGGCCCGATGATGGCTATGGCCTGGGGTATTTGGGACATGATTCAAAAGATATATTTTATTATGGGAGAATAATGTTTCGAACTCGTAGTATATTTACGAAATCCTAAATGATATCAACTTAAATACCTTTGAATTTTTTTGAAAAAGACTTCTATTAAAGATGAATTAGATTGTCCAAACTTCTTTCATCCTGTAAATTAACATGTTTTATTAAGCATTGCTGATAATTCTGCAACCTGTAAACGCCCAAGACGAACATTTTAAAGGCGATACAAAACTAACGGCTTTTTTTACGACTTTATATATATTTCATCATTCAACGGAGGATATGATGCCAGATAGAATTTTCAACTTCAGTCCCGGTCCGGCAACCCTTCCACAGGAAGTGCTTGCTCAAGCTGCAAAAGATATTATCAATTATAATAACAAGGGAATCGGACTCATCGAAATGAGTCACCGCAGCAAAGACTTCATTGCCATAACAGATGAGACAGAGGCTAACCTTCGCCTTCTCTTATCCATCCCAGCCAACTATAAAGTTTTATTTTTGCAGGGCGGCGCCTCCACGCAGTTTGCCATGGTGCCGATGAATTTACTCACCAGTGACAAGACCGCCTGTTATCTGAATACAGGGGTCTGGTCCAAAAAAGCCATTAAAGAAGCAAAACTTTTCGGTAATGTGGATGTTGCCTATAGCAGCGAATCCAGTGTTTTTGATCATGTGCCGCAACAAGGCGATTACACTGTGCCTGCTGAGGCTCAATATCTCTACTTTGTTTCGAACAATACTATTTACGGAACGCAGTATCATTCTTTCCCGTCCCATGAAACACTGGTCTGCGATATGTCGTCAGATATTTTGTCCACTCCCATTGATATATCCAAATTTGGGATTATCTTTGCCGGTGCACAGAAAAACATGGGTCCTGCTGGTTGCGCAGTGGTTATCATCAGGGATGATCTCCTCGATCGCGTCCCTGAAAATATTCCGACTATGTTCAAATATAAAACCCACGCCGATTCAGGCTCGATGTATAACACCCCACCGTGTTTTGCGATTCATACCATTGGGCTGGTTTTAAAATGGCTCAAAGGTCTTGGCGGTATTTCGGTAATGGATGCGATGAACCAGGAAAAAGCAGATCTTCTCTATGCGGCAATTGATAAAACTGATTTTTATAAAGGACATGCTAAAGTTTCTTCCCGCTCGCGGATGAATGTCACCTTCAACCTGCCCACACCGGAGCTTGAAGCAAAATTCATCACCGAGGCGACGGCAATCGGTCTTGACGGATTAAAAGGCCATCGGTCCGTTGGCGGTGTGCGCGCTTCGATCTATAATGCTTTCCCGAAACAAGGAATCCAACAACTCGTTCAGTACATGGATGAATTTGAAAAGAAAAACGGTTGATATGACTCCTGGATATTTCACCAGTTAAGCTGAAGATATAAGGTTCAATGTAATCAGCTATACTGAAGTATGTTGATACATTGAACTCCAGTCGTTTTGGACTGATCAGCTCGCCCAGCTCAACTATTATTGTAAATTAAGAAATGTTTTACCTGTTCGGTCCACATCGACCATACAAAGCCCAACACATATCTCAAATATTATGAAATATCCAGGCTGATGCATTACGAAGGTACGATAATCAGGCCGCCAAGCGAAGCTGACAGCATTATTCTTCAGGTTACCGTTGGTTGTTCCCATAATAAATGTACCTTTTGCGGAACGTATAAGGACGAACCGTTTCGGATAAAAGATTCTCAAATTATTGATCTTGATATCGACTTTGCCGCCACCTACTGTAAACGTCAGAAAAGGGTTTTCCTTGCCGATGGCGATGTCCTCACCCTCCCCCACCATCGACTGGTAGAGTTGTTTGATAGAATCAAATCACGTCTTACATGGGTCAACAGAATCAGCCTTTATGGGAACACCCGAAGCATTCTTTCAAAGACCGATGATCAGCTGTCAGAACTCAAAAGTTTAGGTCTTGACCGGGTGTATATGGGCCTTGAAACCGGTCATGATCCAACCCTTGCCTTTATCCGCAAAGGATCTGATTCTGAAAAAATGATTCTAGCCGGGAATAAGGTCCGTCGAAGCGGACTTTTTCTATCGGTGACCGTGCTTCTTGGTATAGCAGGAGTGAAAAATTCCCATGCCCATGCACATGATACAGGATGTGTTTTGACCGCCATGAAACCCAATCAGATCGGAGTGCTTACCTTGATGCTGTTACCTAATACCCCTCTTTATCAACTTGCGAAGAAAGGAGAATTTTTTCTTCCCACGGAAATGGAATTATTACAGGAACTGCACGTCATGGTTGAAAATATCAATCTGGAGAAAGCTTTATTCCAAACAAATCACGCTTCCAATTATTTGCCGATAAACAGCAGGCTTTCCCGTGATAAACAAGCAGTTCTTGCAATGATTGAAAGTGCGATTGCCGGCCGTACACCATTAGTGCCGGAACGATTTCGTGCGCTCTGAGACGTTTACAAATGAACAAACCTGATCTCAAAAATTATACCTCAAAACAATTATCCTTTTTTGTTGAAAAACTTGGATTACCCAAATACCGGGCTGCCCAGATTTTTTCCTGGTTATATCGGCCCGGGTTTACTGATTTTTCCCAAATGACTGATATAACGAAGGAAGTTCGAGCCCTTCTTGCAGAAAACGCGGTTATTGGCAGTTTCTCAAATTATACCGAAGAATCTTCAAAAGACGGTACGGTCAAATATGGGTTTATCCTGGATGATGGAGCGGTTATTGAAAGTGTTCTGATCCCTGAAGACGATAGAAATACCCTCTGTGTTTCTTCTCAGGTGGGGTGCGCGATGAAATGTGCTTTCTGCCTCACCGGCACCTTGGGATTCACTCGAAACCTGACTCCTGCCGAGATTATCAACCAGGTCACTTCGGTAATTGATAAAATACGGGCCAATCAATCAGGACAAACGCTCAATTCTGAAAAAATGATAAACAATATTGTATTCATGGGCATGGGCGAACCCCTGCTCAATTTCGATAATCTTATTGCAGCAATTGAAATTCTCACAGATCAACGAGGTTTGGACTTTTCTCAACGGAAAATAACGGTTTCTACATGCGGAATTGTCCCAAAGATTCATGAGTTGGGTGATAAAACCAATATAAACCTTGCCGTTTCATTGCATGCTACTTCGGATTCTGTTAGAAATTTACTCATGCCGGTGAACAAGAAATATCCATTGAAGGACCTGATTGAAGCGTGCAGGAAATTTCCTCTTCCCAAAAGAAGGCGGATCATGTTCGAATATATCCTGCTCAAAGATGTGAATGATTCTGATGATGATGCGAGAAAACTTGCTCAAATGCTGAAGGGTATACCTTGTAAAATCAATCTGTTACCCTATAACGAGTCCGGCGAATTACCCTATAAACAACCTGCTCAGGAACGGGTCGATTCATTTCAACAAATATTGTGGGATGCGGAATATACGGTGATCGTCAGAAGCAGTAGAGGAAGTGATATTTCCGCTGCCTGCGGTCAGCTTGCCGGGAAATCAGCTTAAGGCATACTTACACATGCGCCGCATCTGAACGCAATAAAGGCAAACACCATTAGAAGATTATAGCTGAATCACCAAGTTCATGACCATCCATGCCACCTTTGATCGTTAAATTTTCAATAAAGGCACGTAAGTTAGTCAGGGTCAGGCAAGCAATCTGTTTAGAGTGCTTTTGAGCTCATCGAATTCAAAAGGTTTTAACAGTATCGCCGCTATGCCACGTTGTGAAAAGGTGTCGGTATCATCTTCCTTGAAATCCCCCCCGGTACACACGACAATCTTACATTTTGGGGCCTGATTCATGATAATTGGTATCATATCGGCGCCATTCATGTCCGGAAGTGATAAGTCAAGAAGGACTATATCAATTATCTGGGAATATTTTTTTAGAATATCAAGTGCTGTTTGGCCGTTATTGGCAGCAAAAACTTTATGCTTGAGAAATTCAAGGAGTTCCTGGGTAACTGCCAGTACCAGTTTATCATCATCGACTAGCAGAATAGTTGCCAATAATCATTTCCTCAAAGTATGTATGGAGGCTATTTTGCAACAGCCTCCATACTATATTTTCCAGTTAAAATCTTCTGCGTTGCTTGGTTATTTTTCGATAAGAGCCCATTTTTTGCCGCTCTGTTTTACTTTTTCCTGTTTTAACCAGGTTGTCAAAAGTTTTTCTATCTGTTCAGTTGAAGTGCCTGTTTGTTTTGCCAAGGCGCTCACCGCTACAGGTGATTTTGAGCCCTTTAAGGCGGTTATTAAACCCGCTTCGATAAGTCCCGATGAGATGGGATCTGTCATTTTTTCATCCACCAGATTACTGATGAATTCCTGGGTAAAAGCGCCTTCTTTGCGGGAGTTTTTTGTCAGATTGCCAAAACTCACACGTAATTTGCGGCTGCTTACCAGTTCAAGGGCATCTTCGAGCTTTTGTTTTATTTGACCAGGGTTAAATCCTTCTGCTTCACCTAGTGGTCCAATCTCTTGGATTTGCCGGGTGAAATCGGTTATAAGTTTTACGAAACGCGGCGCTTCTGCGGCAGAGGCCCATTGCAGATTGAAACGTTCTGGTTTGAAACCAACTTCCACAAGTACCTTTTTGACCAGAGCATTGACTCCCATTGCATCATAATTACCAACCTGGTAATGACATTCGCCGAGTTGTCAGCCGCCGGTGAAGATGCCATCCGCACCTTCAATAAAACCGCGTAAGATAAAAGCCGGATCAATGCGACCGGTACACATAACCCTGATCGTCCTCAGGTTTGGTGGGTACTGGTATCTTGATACGCCGGCTGAATCAGCAGCCGCATAACAACACCAATTGCAGAGAAAACCCAGAATTTTAGGTTTGAATACTTCCTGGCTCATATACTACTCCTCAGTAACCTCGCCAAAGGCTTTGATTTGAGAGTTAATCTGTTCATTGGTGAAGCCGCCCATAGATATAGCAAATGTTGGACAATGGGAGGCACAAATTCCACATGCTTTGCAGGAAGCCACAACGGTTTCCGCTTTACGTTTATTATCATCATCCTTAACAATGCGAATCGCCTGATAAGGACATAAGCTTTCACAAATTCCGCAGCCAATACACATATCTTTATCAACGTTTGACACTATCGGTTCCACTGAAACTAACCCTTTAACCAGTGGAATTGAAGCCTTGGCAGCAGCTGCCTGAGCCTGGACGATAACTTCATCCAGGGGCTTGGGTGAATGCGCCAGTCCGCAGACATAAACGCCATCCACTGCGAGTTCAACCGGACGAAGTTTCACATGCGCCTCAAGGTAGAAATCATTTGCATTGACCGGAATTTTCAGGAGTTTGCTCAGTTCTTTAGTACCTTCGGGAACGATGCCGACGCTTAAGGTAAGGAGATCCGGAGTGATGCTCACATCATCTTGCAGTATCGGATCAAAGAAAGAAACAGTGACTTTACTTCCCTTCGTCTCAATCACAGGTTTCTTATTCATGTCATAAGGAATGAAAATCACCCCTTTTTCCCGGGCCTCGCGATAGGCATCCTCGGCATAACCGTAAGTGCGCATATCACGATACAGTATGATGACCTGGGATTGAGGATTTATTTCCTTGATTTTCAATGCATTTTTCACTGCATTGGTGCAGCATATTTTGCTGCAATACCCAAGGTCATCCCCACGTGAACCGGCGCATTGAATCATCACGACTGATTTTGGGGCCCTGGTTTTAGATTTGCCGGCAAGAGTTGTTTCAAGTTCCTGCTGGGTGACGATTTTGTCGGAATAGGTGATTGTATTGCCGAGAACTTTCTTGGGGCGGTGTTCTTTGCCCCCGGTGGCAATAACAATGATTCCATGGTCCAGGGTGAACTCCTTGGCCTTTTTACCCTTGCCGGTTTTAAGAACCGAGGAAAAGTTGCCGACAAAGCCACTGGTAGATACAAGCTCAGTACTGGCCATGAGTTCAACGAGTTTGTTATTTTGTATCTCGACGGACATTTTCTTGAGAAGTCCGGGGATGTCATCATTGGTAATCGTATATTTCAACCTATTAAGATTACCGCCAATCACATCATTTTTATCAATCAAGGTACAGTGAAAGCCCTGATCTGCAATATTCAAAGCAGCCGTCATACCGGCGATTCCAGCACCGATGACCAGTGCTTTCTGGGTTACCGGCACCGTTTGTTCCTGGAGTGGTTTAATATGTCGTGCTTTGGCAATACCCATGCGGACCAGATCCATTGATTTCCGGGTTGCCTCTCCGGGTTCATTGGCATGCACCCAGGAACATTGATCGCGGATATTGACCATTTCGAAAAGAGATCTGTTCAGGCCCGCGTCTTTGAGGGTTTCCTGGAAAAGAGGTTCATGGGTTCTGGGCGAACAGGCGGCAATCACTATACGGTTGAGATTATGTTCTTTAATCTTTTGTTTGATGACTTCCTGAGCATCCTGAGAGCAGCTGTAAAGACTCTGGGTATGAAAGACAACACCTTCCATGTCTTTTACGTAATCATCAACCTTGGGGACATCGACGACACCGCTGATATTGATTCCGCAATGGCAGACAAAGACCCCGATTCTTGGTTCTTCTTCCATTGCGAGTTTATTTTCTTTCGGGTAACTCTTGACCACAACACCTTGGCCGCGCTGTTTTTTGAGGAGGCCTGAGGCAAGACCTGCAGCAGCACTTGACTGAGTGACGCTTTCAGGAATGTCTTTTGGTCCCTGAAATGCACCGGCGACAAAGATACCTTCCTTGCTTGTTGCAAGGGGCGCATCAAGTGAGGTTTTGCAGAAATCATATTCGTTGAGCTCGAATCCGCCGATTTTTGAAAGTTCTTGAGCGCTTTTAGGTGCATCAAGACCAACGGAAAGAACAACCATGTCAAAAGATTCGAAACTATGATCGCCTGCCATGGTTGAATAGGTGAGTTTAAGTTTTTCGTTCCAGGGCATGACATCTGCAACCTTGGCACGGACGAATTTGATGCCGAACTGATCTTTAGCCCTTTTCTGAGCAGCATCAAAATCCTTTCCCTGGGTGCGCATATCCATATAAAAAATGGTGATATCAAGTTCTGGATCATGCTCTTTGGCAACCATTGCTTCTTTGATTGCGTACATGCAGCAGACCGAAGAACAATAGCCATTATTGCACCCGAGATCCCTTGAACCGACACATTGAATGAATGCAATGCGTTTGGGGTGTTTTCGATCTGAAAGACGCAACACCTTCCCGGCAAATGGACCTGAAGGATTGAGCAATCGCTCGAATTCAAGACTGGTGACCACATCAGGATGCTGTCCGTAACTGTATTTTGTAAGTGCTTCATCCGGAATACGGCCGAATCCAGGCGACATGATAACCGCGCCGATTTCGAGTTTTTTCGTAACCGGTTTCTGGCTGAAATCAATGGCTTTGCTCTGACAGACAGGAACACATATCTGACAGGTGTCATGGGTGAGATGCAGGCATGCTTCAGGATCTATATAATAAGTTGCGGGTACAGCCTGTGGATAATCAATATGGATCGGTCTGGTCAGGGCCAGTCCTTCATTATATTCATCCACAAGATGTTTCGGGCAATACTGGGTACATAAACCGCATGCGGTGCAATCTTCTGCAATTATATAGCGGGGACGGATTTTGAGCGTTGCGGTGAATTTCCCAGGCTTGCCTGTCAGTTCAAGTAAATCAGTGTTGCTCAGAATTTCTATGTTTGGAGACCGACCGGCCTCTACCAGCTTAGGCGCCAGTATTCAAAGAGAGCAGTCGTTTGTCGGAAATGTCTTGTCCAGCTGTGCCATGGCGCCGCCGATGGCTGCGGATTTTTCAACAAGATAGACATAAAATCCGAGTTCAGTCAAATCAAGGGCCGTCTGGACGCCGGCAATACCACCGCCGACCACCATCACCGCACCTGATCTATTGTCTTTCGCTTTTCCCATAATACACTCCAGCTTTGTATGGGTTTAACTATCGATTATTGCAAACTTTTAGGTAAATCAGTTAAATACTATAATTTGTCTACAATACTTCAACCTTAACAGCACACAACTTATACTCAGGAGTTCTTGATAAACGATCAAGAGCATCAAAAGTTACATTATTTACAGGTGTTTCAACAAAATTATACGAGGCAAAAATTGTTCCTTCCTGGGAACGATCGGTTATTTTCACCCGAATATCCACTGACCCGCGCCGTGATGTGATGCGTATCAGATCTTTATCCTTGATTGTCATTTTCTTGGCGTCTTCAGGATTTATCTCAGCAAAGGCCTCAGGGCAGATGACATCTATCTCAGGGGTCTTACCGGTCATACTGCTGAAATTGTAACGGGCGAGTTCACGGCCGGTGGTAAACAGCATTGGATACTCTTTATCCGTAGGTTCACGAGGCGGCAAATAATCCTCAGGGATAAACAACCCTCTTCCCCGGGTAAATTCCTTGGTATGCAGTACCGCAGTCCCTGGATGATTTTCATCGGGAACCGGCCATTGCAACCCGACGGTTTCAAGGCGCTCGTAGGTTATCCCTGCATATTGCGGCATCAGCGTTCTGATTTCTTCAAAAATTTCTTCCGCAGAGTTGTAATCCATGGGATAGCCGATTTTTTTGGAAAGTTCGCAGAAAATTTTCCAGTCGGGCTTGGCTTCACCCGGAGGGTCAACCGCCTTACGAACTCTCTGTACCCTTCTCTCGGTGCTGGCAAAGGTGCCGTCTTTTTCTGCAAAGCATGCAGCCGGCAGCACAACGTCAGCGTATTTTGCCGTATCCGTAAGAAAAATATCCTGCACGACAAGAAAATCCAGCTCTTTGAGCGCTTTCTGGACATGACGGATGTTTGCATCGGCGATTGCCGGGTCTTCACCAAAAACATACAGGGAACGGATATTACCCTTAAAAATATTATCCCAGACCTCGGTTGCGGGTTTTCCCGGTCTGCGTGGCAGTTTTACCTTCCAGATTTTTTCAAATTTGTCGAACAGATCTTCATTGTCCAGCCCGCCGTAACCGGGAAGAGTGTTGAACAGCGCGCCCATGTCACATGCACCCTGGACATTGTTCTGGCCACGCAATGGGTTGCATCCGCCTCCTTCCACACCGACCTTGCCGCAGAGCATGGAGAGGTTTGCGATGCTTTTCACCCGGTCGGTGCCGGTTGTATAATGGGTAATTCCCATACCGTGATAAATGGCGTGCCTACCTTCAGCGGCAAACATTCTGGCAACTTTTTTAAGCTGGTCCGCAGGTATTGTGGTTATTTCCTCGACATATTTAGGGGTATATTTCTTGACGAGTTGGGCCAGTTCATCAAAATCTTCAGTACGATCATGAACAAATTTCTTGTTCAGCAAATCCTCTTTAATGATGATGTGCATTAGGCCGTTCAAAAAAGCGACATCGGTTCCCGGTTTGATTCGCAACCAGATATCTGCTCTTTCGGCAAGCTGTGTTTTTCGAGGATCAACAACAATAAGTTTTGCGCCCCGGTCAACGGCCTGATGAATTCTTAAACCGATAGTCGGATGACTTGTATCAGGATTGCTGCCGATCATCAAAAACAGATCAGTGTTTTTTGTGTCGGCAATGTTATTGGTCATTGCACCGCTTCCGAAGGTGAGGGCCAAACTGGCCACCGTGGGAGCGTGTCAGAGTCGTGCGCAGTGATCGATATTATTCGTTCCGATCGCTGTCCGCATGAATTTCTGCATCAGGTAATTTTCTTCATTGGTGGCCCTGGCACAGCTGAAACCAGCTATTGAATCTGCACCATACATTGCCTTGATATCGAGAAAGCGCTTCGCTACAAGAGAAAGTGCTTCTTCCCAGGATGTTTCAACCAGTTGCCCTCGTTGACGGATAAGGGGGGTTGTGAGCCGATCCTTATGTTGCACGAAATTAAAGCCGAATCTGCCCTTGACGCATAATGCGCCGTAATTTGGCGCCAGGTCGGGCTCGGCCGTCACTTCCATTATGGTATTGCCTTTGACTTTCAGAAGTATCTGGCAACCGGCGCCGCAATAGGGACAGGTGGTTCTTACATCCTTCATTTCTTCAGCAACAACCGGGACAAATGCGCTCTTTTTGTTGAGAGCGCCGGTGGAACAATTATCAACGCATTTTCCACAGTGTACACAGTTGTCTTTGAATGTAAGCTTCAGTCCGGATGGCCTGCCTTCTTCATTGACTTTTTCAGCGCTTATTTCCAGAGCATCGTATTCACAGCTGTTCATGCAGCGTTTGCAATAGATGCATTTATTTAAATCAACCCGGATCACCGCATTAGAGTTGTCGATAGCGTAGGTTGGTTTTGTCCCCATCCCGGTTTTGCTGGGATCAACACCATGGGCGATGCATTCACGTTTAAGGTCACAACGATGAAAGGCTGTACAACCGCAGGAAAGACATCTGGCGGCTTCACGCAAGGCCATTTTCTCACTGAAGCCCAGACGGGTTTCATCAAAGTCCTGAGTACTGATTTCAGCGGGACGTTCCGGCATTTTTTCCCGCAACTTAACGGATATACCTTCAAAGTTCCGCAAACTGACATCGTCAAAGGTTTTGCCCCGGGTAAAATTGAAACGCCCCTCCCCTGCGTCCTTAGGAAGATCATCGAGTTGTGAGTGAATATTTTCAGCCGCTCGCCTGGCAGAGACAACCGCCTGAATAACGGATCGGGGACCACTTACAGCATCGCCGGCTGCATAAATCCGGGGAATATTTGTAAGTGAGGTTCTGGGATTGGCTTTAATGGTATTCTTGGGAGTAATCTCGAGTTTCCCCTCAAGATCGGTATGCGTGAAAAAATCACTTATTGCCATCTGACCGAGAGAATTGATCACCGTGTCAACCTGGAGAATATTTGTGGAACCAGGGATGGCTTCAGGTTGACGAATGCCTCTGGCGTCAGGTTCTCCAAGCTTCATGCGGATAAGTTCCAGATTCAAACCTTCATCAACATGAGTAATCTGGACAGGTGAAGCCACGAGAAGGAATTGGACTCCATCACGTTCCGCTTCACGGATATTCCTTTGATTGGCAGACATTTCGGTCTGCGGCCGAGGGTAAATGATTGTCACTTCATTTACGCCCTTTCTGAGCAGTGAACGGGCGGCTTCCATTGCAATGTTATTGCCGCCGATAACCGCTGCACGTCTTCCGTAATTAAATTTATTTCCTTCGGCAATATCTCTCAGCAGCTTAACAGCAGGAATGACATTGGGGTTAACTGCCCCCGGGATGTCAAGGGTTTGTTCTATCCAGGTTCCTATGGTTATCAGAATCGCGTCAAATCCTTGATCTTTCAAATCCTGAAGGGTGAAATCTTTGCCCCATCGCTGGCTTAGACGAACGGAAATGCCCATTCGGAGAATGGTGTTAATCTCATAATCAAGGACATTTTTAGGAATTTTATATTCTGGAATACCGTAACGTAACATACCGCCAAGTTTGGGCATCCCTTCAATTACCGTAACGTCATGGCCTTTTTTTGCTAAATAAAATGCCGCGGTGAGACCGGAGGGGCCACCACCGATAACAGCAATTCTTTTACCGGTGTGCTTTGAAGCCCGATCAATTTTAAGGTCCACCTTGTTGGTCATGCACCAGTCGGCAACAAAGCGTTTAAGATGGTTTATTGAAACCGGTTCATCGACAAGTATACGCCTGCATCTGGTTTCACAGAACCGGGGACAGACGCGGCCCACGGAAAAAGGAAAAGGATTCCTTTCCATGATTAACCTTACTGATTCTTCATATTCCCCTTTCGCAATATGGGCGATATAGCCCTGGACATTAATCTGCCCCGGACAGGTCAGATTGCATGGAGCTTTGCAATCGCCGAAATGAGTTTCAGCAAAGAGCGCGAGGCGTGCTTTCCGGTGTTCAGTCAGATGCTCGGATTCAGTGACGATTGCCATATCTTTCTTGACTTTGGTCTTGCAGGATCGCACCGGCTTGTCTTCCCCGGCGACTTCTACAACACAAAGTTCGCAAGAACCATCCGCCCCGCCATCCTTAACATGACAAAGGGTTGGGATGTAAATATTCTCCTGGCGAGCGGCTTCAAGGATTGTGATGCCGGCTTTTACCGTAACTGATTGGCCATTAATGCTAATTTTCATTGTATATATGTATACTATTGGTCTGTAAAATTGGTTTTTGAGAATCTTACAGTTTTTAGTAATTCATTAAAGTTATTATTGACTGGCACGGCAGTGTTTTATACCGCAGGTTTCCATTCCTTCAGGAAAGCAGGAAGATGTCCGGCTTCACGAGGGCCTATGGTGAGGGTCCAACCCGGTAGTTCTTCTTCCAGTTCGCCTTTAATGGATGCAAGATATCCGGGAATTATGAGTTCACGGTGCTTAACTTTTCCTTCAATTCCTGATTTTTTAATGAACTGGGCGATCAAATCAGCGCCGAATTTGCCGGCAGCCCAGGCAGTAAGTACAGAAAGCCCTTCCGTGTCTTTAATCAACAACCATGAAGGAACCTTGCTTCCCTCGATTTCACCCGAAACGATGAAATATGTCAGCGAGAAGTTGCAGGTGATCAGTACCGGTGCGTTTTCAGCAGGGCCGTTGATTGGGTAGATGTCTTCCTTAACCACCATTGGCCGTTGAGGATCGGTGAAAAGATTCAATCTCTCGAGGAGCAATGGGAAAAGAATATCGCCTTGCAGATCTGAAAGAACAATGATTCCTGCGTATTTTGCAATCAATACCGAGGCGACCATCGCCTCCATCAGAGGATCATCAGTTATTTCACATGGAAAAGTTATAGTCGGGAAACCCAGGGGTTTGTATTTCTTATTGATTGCCGCCCTGCGGGCAACAACATTGTCATCGAGCGCGGCACGTAACGTTCTGGCGCCGGTATCAATCACCATGTCCTTGCAACCGTCTTTCATTAATTGTTCAGTCAGGGTGACCGTGTCGTCAAGGGTTTCGCCCTTGATACCCAGAGGACAGCCAAGTTCTTTGGCGACATCCGCCATTGCCTGGTAATTGTCCTTGTTTGCTCCGAAGAGCAGCGGTTTACGGGCGCCGCAAATTTTGCCTGCCGCAGACATATTCGATGGATTGTTGCTTATCAGGATGATGTTGGCATCATCTGCACCGTCAAGGACTTTCTGGGCCAAGGCGGAAAATGATGCTTCGTCATTTTTATTGTCAGCAATTGCAATGAGATCGGCTTTAAGAAGAACGCCAACCCTTTCATAACGAAGGGTCTTGAAACGTTCTATTCTGCCGCCCACTTCTTCGTCGTTCATCTCGGTTGTAACAAGAACCGCGATACCGGTGGGGTTTTCAAACCTTTTCTCATGCCTGAAAAGGCACGTCTCGCCCCCAACTGTAAAGGTGTTTGCTGCGGCACCAAATTTTATAGAACGAATCGGTGGCGCTGAAGCTTCGCCGATAGTTGCTTTTGCTTCCTCGCTCACATGGGGACAGGCGTTTATTTCAATCTGTCCGGCGGCAACTTTCATGCCAAATGCGAGACATGTTGGAATTCCACAATCACCGCAATTGGTTTTGGGGAGCATTTTGAGGATCTGTATACCCGTTAAAGCCATTTCTTTTCCTCCTCTATATTCAAAGGAACTTGTTATATTCTCTTAAAGATAAGTTTCCAGGGTTAAACCGCAGCTTCCATGGAAAGTGCGGGATGCCCTTTTTCTTTCAAAAATTTAAGAATTTCTTCTTCTGTGGTGCCCTGTACTTCGGTAGCAATCATATCGAAGAGTTCAGGCATTCCTTCTTCTTTGCATCGTTCTATAAGTTTGTCTTTAAGTTCGTCTTTCAAAATTTGCGGAATCCAGACAAGTCGTTTGAGACCACCCTCGGACTTGAAGAGTTTACGGCTTGTAAGATAATGCTTGCTCACTCCCATGAAACCCGGCGTCTGGGCCCCGCCGCCGGCCATACCGGCAAGGGTGGTGAATTTCATACCACTGGGGGTCATCCCCATATAATCGCGATTAACAACCATGATTCCATTACATTGAGGCAGCATGGCGGCAATGGCTTCGAAACAACCGCAGGCGGTCATCGGGCTGGTCATTAATGAATAGCAGCTGACATCTGCGACTGCACCCCGAGATGCTTGATTAACGAATTCATTTATACCTTGAAAGAAGCCAATCTCAGAATCAAGGCATTCGCCCTTTTCGATAGGCTGATTGGGACCGGTGGGGTTGATCTGGTATGAGGCCTTGCCGTCAAGCCAGTTATAAGCACCGCACATACCGACGCGTTCAGGGGTTATGACGCATACATGGCTTGGAGCAAAGGATTGACACAAGGTGCAGGAATAAAAAACTTCCTCGGTTTCGTCGGTCATGTTGCCGAGCCGAAGATCACGTTCTGCGTAGACCTTCTTGGCAAGTTTCACGACCTCTTCTACTTTATCCTGAACAGTATAAATTTTAACCTGGATCTTATCAAGGATGGCGCCGAACTCCTGATGCAGTTTGCCGTGCAGCACCTTGCCAATATGTTCAAAAGAGAAGCCTTTATCCACCGCGCCTTTGCCGATGCGGACCCACATGATATTTCTCTGGCCGATATGCATGATGCCCTGAACATAATTAATCAGATGATGAAATTGGCGTTCGAGAATGGGTTCGAAATCGGATTGCATTTCGCGGCCGGCAACTTCAACGAGAATTGCGATGGGCAGGTTCTGACCTTCCTTGATATCTTTGATGTCCGGACCTTCAACTATTACCAGTCCATCCTGCACCTCATCCATTTCCTTTGAAATCAGAACCTCAACTCCTGTTGTTCTACCACCGCCACATTCCATGAAAAGATCATCTTTTCTGATCCGCTCGCCTTCAAAGGCCGGACCGAATGACAAGGGGATATCGATTTTCGAAATGGTGACCTTGAGTCCCCGGACTTCAATGGCCCTCTGGACTATTTCATCGTGAGGCACCTGACTGACAACGTGTTCGTAGGTGCAGATTCCAGTGGGAAGAACTTCCGGAATATCGTAATCGGATATTGTCGGAAATCCCCAGTTGATCGCCCCTGCAGCATTTGCATACCATTCGTCACTGACCGGTCCGAAGGCCATGACAAAGGCGAATGTTCTATCTTTATTATAAATGAGATTGCCTTTGTAATCTCCAGGCTTGATGCCGCCAAAAGCCATGGCAACACGACAGGCAAAACCAATGGCAAAGACGGCGGAAGTATAGGTTGGTCCAAAAGGTACCAGCCGGGTATTCCAACCGACCTGTACACCATTGGCAACCAATTGTTCAGCCATTCGCATGCCGTTCGTATGGTCATGCATAAAGATGTAGAGATTCTTTTCCTGGAGTTCAAGTGCTATTTTGCTGGCGATTTCCTTGTTGGGCGGCGCACCCATGATCGCAGCAAAACCCGGAGCGGTACCATCAACAAATTCAACGCCGCGTTTACGGAATATCAGGTCATCGGCAGCGCCGAGCCAGAGGTTTTCCGGCAGGGGTTGTTCGCTCTTGGTATAAAATTCGGATTCGTTCAGATACCGAATGGTTTCATACATTTCTTCCGCAAAGAAGGTTGCCATTCCGGCATCAAGAGCCGGGGCAAGATATGGAAGCCAGACATTGTCGCTCACCATATTCGGAAGGAGTTTTCGACACTCAAGAAAAATATCTTTCATGTCTCCCAGCTTTTCAACTTTTGCGCCGAGCATACTGTAAATGACCGGCAAAAAATAGGCCGTGTTCGGAAGCGAAACTTCCTGTTCAGGTCCGTATTTTTTCAAGGCCTCTTCAAATTTCTCTTCGGCCATGTCCACTATTTTGTGGGCACCTCTGATGGCGGCTGAACATATTATTTTAGACATTGGGAAACTCCTCTAACATCATTTGATTATCAAAATTTATCCCATAAGACCATTTACAAGGGACTTAGCCAGCGCAATAGCCTGGGGATGGCGCATAATCATGACTTCGCCACCGGACATCAACATACAGGATGCGGTGATAGCCTCCATAAGTACGCCCCGTCGTTCCTGATCACCGATAAGCGCATCGGAAGGCAATCTGGTTTCTTTTGCTTTCCAGACCTCACGGCCAAGGTTACAGATGAATGGCACCTGAAGTTTTTCGTCCTTTTGGGTGAGTGCTGCCAGTCTGATTCTTTCCATTACTGAATAGGAATATTCGATTCCATAACCAAGGGCACCGATTGAAGGATCAATGAGAACACTCTCCAGTGAAACACCAAGGTTTTCAAGAAGAATATTGAGCTGCTTGGCAAGATTGACGTCAATGGGTGAAGAAGCCACCATGGGATGCTGAAAAGCCATGCCGGTTGCTCCCAAAGACCGATAATTCACATCGCCAAGGGGCGCCAGGCAAACTTTTTTATCGCCGATCATTGCGGTGACTTCGCGTAATGTTTCGGTGTCCTTATCAGCATTGCCGCAACCCCAGACAATAATCGGTACATCAATATTCTTGACAACATCCGCAGCAACTTTTGCTGCTTCGCTTGCCGGGCGATTCATGCCATTAGGATCGGTGCTGATAAGAGAGATACAGATGGCATCGGCATTATATTCATTCACGCATTTTTTTGCCCAGGCAACAGGATCATTCAGAACTCCATCAAAGTGGCGGGTAAGGGTTTTGGGCCATTCGTCAGGATTAATATCAAGTACATCCATGGCAAAAAGAGGTTTGCGGGGCATGGCACCCTCGAAAAGCTGGAAAGGCATTGTAGCTGTGCCGCCAACGGTAATGGTGTTGTCGCCGTTTCCTAATTTAATCTCACGGAGTTTACCGCTATAGGTAATTTTATAATTATCTTCAGGAATTCTGGAAGCCCGCTGGGCAAGGGTTGATGTTTCAACTTTTAACTCTGCAGCCGTAATGCTTCCGGCCGCGGCAGCTTTTGTTTTGGCAGCAGGAGCTTTTTTGCTTTCTTCTTTCGGTTTTGCTTCCTGAGTCTTCCTGGCCTGTTCAGCGGCTTTAGCATCAGCCGCCTTTTTATCTTCCTGGGCCTTCTTTTCTTCAGCAGCTTTTTGTGCTTCTTGAGCAGCTTTTGCTTCCTGGGCTTTCTTTTCCTCTTCGGCTTTTTTTGTTTCCTTGGCTGCCTGTTGGGCCTTATCTGAAGGAGGCGGAGTAGGGGTTGGTTTTACCGGTGGAGCTACAGGTGGAGTAGAAGGCGTTGAAACCACTGGCTGACGGGAAAGAATTGCTTCCGCTCCGGCAAATTTTGCCAGCGCCTCAAACTGATCATCCGACAGGCCAAAGGCCTTTTTAAGTGAATCGAGCCCGGTCTTTACGGATTCCAAAGCCATTTGACGCTCTTTTTCATTCATTGTATGTTCTCCTGCATCATCAATTTCTATCGTTCCTGACCCAGTTTGAGCCTGCTCTTTAGCGGCGGCAATTATTTTTGCTGCTTCGGCTTTTGCTGATGCCAAAATATCATCAGGTCGTTCCCCGGAAACTGCCGGGGTTGTTGCTATGGTTATTACTTCCCGTGGTAATGCGGCAGGTTTTGAATCATCATCAAGTACCGGGCGGGTTGCAAGCTTAGCCCGACTGACAATTTCAGGAACCGCGCTTTCCCATTCAATTGCCATGATATGAACGCCTGCAACCCCTTTGATTTCTTTAACCTGATTGATAACATCTACGCAGATATTGATGCCTTCATCTTCTTTATCTTTGGCATCTTTCATCCTTTGAATTACTTCATCGGTGACATCCATACCAGGAACAAACTTTTTCATGTACCTGGCCATGCCAAGGGATTTCGGAGGAGTAACACCTGCGAGAATATAGACTTTTTCATGAAGCCCCAGATCACGGACCATTTCCATGAATTTTGCAAATTTTTCAACGTTGTAGACGATCTGGGTCTGGATGAAATCAGCACCGTTGGCAACTTTTTTCCCAAGGCGCGGAGCACGGTATTCAAAGGGCTCGGCAAAAGGATTTGCTGCTGCCCCCAAAAAAAGCTTCGGTTCGTTATTTTTTATGACTTCGCCGCATTGGAATTTTTTATCATCGCGCATGTCTTTTACCATTCCGAGCAACTGAATGGAATCCATGTCAAAGACACCCTTTGCGCCGGGATGATTGCCGAATTTCTGATGATCGCCGGTAAGACAAAGCAGGTTTTTCAAGCCAAGGGCTGCGGCACCGAGAATATCACTTTGCATGCCGATACGATTGCGATCGCGGCATGTCATCTGAATAACCGGCTCAACACCTTCCGAAAGGACAATCAACCCTGCGGCGATGCTTGACATCCTGACAATGGCGGTCTGGCAGTCCGTAATATTGACTGCATCGACGTGCCCTTTCAGAATCCGCGCTTTTTCCCGGACTATTGCAGGATCGGCATTTTTGGGTGGTCCAAGCTCCCCGGTAACGGCAAATTTCCCGGCAGTTAATATTCGTTCTAAACGGCTTCCCGATTTCATCGGTTATTTTTCCCTTGTTTATATTTTGTTAAATGGAAGTCTGGTCGAGAGAATTCCATATAATTGGTTGAAAAGATTCCAACTAGGCGTTGCTAGCCGGTCCGGTACAGCCGACGTCACCGATGGCACCGGTGCTGAGATCTCGACGCATCGCCATGTCAAACAGGGTCCTTTCTTTCTTTTTATTAATACCCAGGGCTTCACGTTTCTCTTCAATTTTTTCGATCATGATCCGGGCAATTTCCAGTGGTTCACTTGCGACATTCCAGTGAGCGCCGAAAGTTTTCATGATACCATCTAAAAGGTAATTATTGAACTTCTTGGCGCCGGTGGTGGCCAGATTCTGAAATACAACCTGAGCGCCGCTGGCTACGAAATACTGGCCGATCGCAACTGCTTTTTCACTCATCCACAGGGGCGCTGTTCCAATGGCTGGGAGATCGGAAATATCATCTCCAAGGCCGCCCTCGCGCACCATTTCGGTTGCGGCGATGAGGATGCGGCTGTTATCGACGCATGATCCCATGTGAAGCACCGGAGGCATACCAACCGTTTCGCAGACTTCAGCAAGGCTTGATCCGCAGAATTTGATTGCTTCCGGGCTGCAAAGTCCGGCTTTACCAAGAGATGTGGCGGCACAACCGGTAGCGAGAACCAGAATATTGTTCTTTATGAGTTCCCGGGCTATTGTCTCATGAGCATCATCAGCAAGTTTGAAGTTGTCGCAGCCGACTATTGCTGCAACTCCGCGAATACGGCCGTTAATGATGTTATCGTTCAACGGACGATAACTGGAACGAAAACGTCCACCCAGCATATAATTTATTGTTTCGTGGCTGAACCCGACAACCACATCGACTTTTTCAAGTTTTGGGATGAAATGTTTGCCGCGTTTTTTGTAATTGGCAATGGCATGTTTCAAAATTCTTTTCGCAGATTCCAGAGCATCATGTTCTTCGAACTGCAGATGAATCGCTCCAGGCATTTTAGCACGGTAATTGGTTGTAATAATATCTGTGTGGAAATTACTTGCCACCTGGGCTACCGATTGCATGACGCATTGAACATCCACCACCATGGCTTCAATTGCACCGGTTGCAAGAGCCATCTCCTGCTGGATGAAACCGGCAGCAACAGGAATGCCTCGGCGCATGAGGATTTCATTGCCCGTACAGCAGACACCGGCAAGATTTACGCCCTTGGCGCCGGCTTTTTTGGCAAGCGCGAGAATTTCCGGGTCGCCTGCGGCGATGCAGAGAGACTCAGCAAGAAGCGGTTCATGACCGTGAACCGTCACATTGACCTGGTCCCCTTTGAGTACACCGAGATCAACGATTGCACGGCGGGGAACCGGGGTGCCGAACATGATGTCGGTGAGTTCGGTTGAAAGCATTGAGGAACCCCAGCCGTCAGACAAAGCGCAGCGTGATGCCTGAAGCATGATGTTTTCATATTCCTGGTCAACTCCCATATGGGTCCGATGCATCATCTCAACGACTTCGCGATCAATGCCTCGGGGTTCGACGCCGAGTTTTTTCCAGATCGCCTGTCTTTTTTCAGGTGCTCTCTTGAGCATTGACAGTGGCGTGTTGTCCTGGCTGCCGAATTCGGCAAGGGCTCTTTGGCCAAGCTCAAGGGCAATGTCGTTGACTTCTCGACCTTCGGTCTCAATATCAAAGGTCTTGGCAAGTTTCATGAGTTTATCGACATCTTGTATCTTGTGTGGGCCATTACCTTTTGCGGTTTCAATGAATCCGCGAACCATTTCCCGTGCATGATCTGTATGAGCAGCGGTGCCTGCTGCAACAGTCCGCGCAAAATTTCTTGCTGCCACCGTATCGGCAGTGGCTCCGCAAATGCCGATCATATTATCAACGCCGTCGATGATCTGGCAGGGGCCCATATTGCAATTCCTGCAGCATGTACCACCGGAACCGAAAAGGCAGGCCGACATGCCGCGGGCTTTAACTCTGTCGAAAGCTGTAACGACGTTTTTGGCGATATCCTGCTGGAGTACCTGTTTTGTGGATGTACAGGTTATTTCCGTACAGCCTTCGCATCCGTTTCTTTTAATAGCCATTTAAACACCTCAATAAGACTTTATTGTTGCCGGAATATTTTCGAAGCCGACAGTCTCTGCTTTGCTTGTTGATCTTAATTAAATAAGGCCGGCAGATTGCTTGGCAGCCTGAACAGTATTTTTCATAAGCATGGTGATGGTCATCGGACCAACTCCGCCGGGAACCGGGGTGATGAAAGACGCTTTTTCTTTAACCGCGTCAAAATCGACATCACCGGCAAGGATAGCCTTTCCTGAATCAGACATGCCGATCCTGTTTACACCAACGTCAATTATAACTACACCGTCTTTCACCATATCTGCAGTAACCAGATTGGGAACACCTACTGCTGCGATAATGATATCGGCTCGCCGGCAATGTGCTGCCATGTCTTTTGTTCGAGTGTGGCACAGAGTGATGGTGGCATTTCCGGCAGCACGTTTTTGCAGCATGAGATTTGCAATTGGTTTGCCGACAATATTTGAACGACCGAGTATAACAACTTCAGCGCCGCTGGTCTCAACCCCTGATCGTACGAGCAGTTCCAGTATCCCGTGTGGGGTGCACGGAAGGAAACATTTTTCACCCAGGACCATTTTTCCGACGTTGACCGGATGAAATCCATCGACGTCTTTATCAGGGTTAATCGCATATAACACCCTTCCCTCATTGATATGCTTGGGCAGTGGTAATTGAACAAGTATGCCATGAACTTTTTCATCATTATTAAATTGTTCAATTAATGAAAGAAGCTCTTCTTCAGATATGTCAGCAGGTTTGGTTACCTGTTGTGAATAAATGCCTAGATTTTTTGCCGTTTTATTTTTTGCAGTGACGTAGGACTGGGAAGCAGGGTCAACGCCAACGAGAATTGTGGCAAGGCCCGGCACAATATTATGTTTTTCTTTCAGCTCGGCAATTTCAACTGCCAGTTCTTCACGAATAGCTTTAGCGGTTTCGGTTCCGCTGATTATAGTGGCGCTCATTCTTTTTCTCCTTATTTTAAATATCGAAATATATTCAGTCTGTTATAAATGGTAAAAAAATATTCATCCTAATTCATTTTGAACATAATCAGGATAAAGTTCCCCCTCGGTTTCAAGAAATCCAAAACAAATCAGCTATTTGCATCGGAGAGGGAAATAATTTAAAAGGTTAAAACAGTCGAATATAATGAATCCCAGAGCAGTTTTCAAGAGGATTATAGATTTTTGTAAGAAAAAATACTACGACTTGTATCATCTCGACGTCTAATTGAGTTGACTTCAGCTTGCCTTTCTCATTCTTTCATTTGCCAGCTTGACAATTATACTGTTTGCCTGTTCCAGGCGCGAGACCAGAGAGTTAAAGAGATGCGTGCCGACTTGTGGTACGGTTTCTATAAGTTCAAGGAGTTTGTCCCCTGGGAATCTCTTGACCTTGCTTCTGCCCTTTGAAATAATTGAAGCTGAACGGGCTTCCCCTGATATTGCAGACATTTCCCCGAAATATTCGCCGGGCTGGGTGATTTCAGCAATTTTCTTGCCATCCTTGACAACTATGACCGCTCCGGTAAGAAGTTTGAAAAAGTCTTTATCACTATTCCCCTGACGGATAATAGCGTCACCGTCATCATAATTTTCGACATCCGGATTCACCAGATACGCGGGAAGGCTTTCTTCGGTTACAACGGTTCTGCGTGTTACTTCCTGGGGACTGGTAATACCCTGACGGGCCTTTTCCAGAGCAGCCTCTCTCAGGGTATACATGCCTTCGTGGATTGCAACTTTGCGCAGCTGGTCTTCCGGGACTTCGGCGCTGATCGCTTTGGCAACTTCATCGGTTATTTCCATGAGTTCAAAGAAACCGACCCGACCCTTATATCCTCCGCCCCTGCAGGTTCCACAACCGGTGGGCATATAGAGTTTAAGAGTGTCCACTTCTTTTTCCTTGAAACCCATGGCCAGCAGTTCTTCGCGGGATAAATCATCCGGGGTCATTTCTCTCCGGCATGCCGGGCAGAGTTTTCTTCCGAGACGCTGGGATTGAATCATGGTGACCGCCGATGCAACCATAAACGGCGGAATGCCGATGTCAACAAGACGTGCTACTGTTGCGGGGCAGTCATTTGTGTGAAGGGTACTGAATACAAGATGGCCGGTCATCGCCGCCTTGATGGCGATTTCAGCAGTTTCAATATCACGGATCTCACCAACCATGATGATATCGGGATCTTGGCGCAGGAAAGCCTTGAGAGCTGCCGGAAAGGTCATGCCTATTTCTTTGTGAACATTAACCTGGTTGATGCCTTTAAAGTTGAACTCAACAGGATCTTCAGCCGTCAGTATTTTGGTGTCTTCTTTGTTTAAGGTGTTTAAGGCGGAGTATAATGTAACTGTTTTACCGCTACCGGTGGGACCTGTAACCAGAAGCAGGCCCTGCGGTCGGTCGAGACAACCCTGAAGTCTCTTATATACTGCAGGTTCAAAGCCCAGCTTGGTAAGATCTACATTCAAACTGCTCTTATCAAGGATACGGAGAACAATACTTTCACCGAACAGGGTCGGAAGCGAGGAAACACGAAAATCAACCGACTTTTTACCAACACGCATTTTGATACGGCCATCCTGGGGAACACGTCTCTCGGTGATATCAAGGCTAGCGAGGATCTTGATGCGTGAGTTCAGGGCATTTTTGATGTTCAACGGCAGGTTCATGGATTTGTAAAGCGAACCGTCGAGACGATATCGAACCTGGAGAGATTTTTCAAAAGGTTCGATATGAACATCACTGACCCCGTCAATTACCGCCTGAGAAAGTATACCGTTTACCAGTTTGATGATCGGCGCATCATCAGCCGACATGGCCTGGGAAACTTCATCATAGGTATCGACACCCATCTCGTCCGCAACCTGGTCGGCAAGGTCACCGAAAGAATCAATCTGGGTTATTTCATCATCTTCTTCATCCTCCGGTTTCTCATCCTCACCGGAAAGGGTATTGAATTCTTCCTCACTGATTTTGTAGTGAGTTTTATAGGCCTCGAAAATATCCTTTTCCGTTGAAACACAAATACTCAAACCCATCTTCAATTCCATCTGCAGATTTTCGATTGCAGAGGTATCAGTGGGTTCGGCCATGGTGACCTGAAGGGATTTACCTATTACCCTCAGAGGAAATGCCGTATAGCGCGCAGCAACTTCAAAGGACATTTTGGAAAGGGCTTCTTCGGTGGGTGGTTCGCGGCTGATATTAATCGCCGGGAAATTATGAAGCCTGGTAAGCGTATTAAGGATATCATCGTCGGACACAAAGCCCATTTTGACAAGGATGCTGCCAAGACGCATTTTGTGTTTTTTCTGGAAAGCTAAAGCCTTTTCAAGATCCGAGGCCGTAATCAAACCCTGCCTCTTGAGCATATCCCCAATTCTGACTTTGCCGGCGCCTGACTGGTCCTTAATCGTCGACTTCAGGTGTGACTTGTCCTGGTTTCTTGGTGGGGCTGCCATATTAAATGCCTGAGCATCTCCTGGGTGATGATAGTGACCGTGAAACGAATTTCACATATGCTTAAAGTTGTTTTCTATCAGAATTTGTAATCTTACCATGAAAAGCTGTTTGTCTTAAACCAAATTTTGATGAAATCGCAAAAAGACTGATTTCATCGAGTTATTACTTGATAACCAGTTAATTTTATGTGGTGGACCTTTTGATACCGCGACTTTTCTACGTCTCGTTACTCTGGCTTATCAGCGGGTTCATCACATTTTGATGAAATCGCAAAAAGACTGATTTCATCGAGTTATTACTTGATAACCAGTTAATTTTATGTGGTGGACCTTTTGATACCGCGACTTTTCTACGTCTCGTTACTCTGGCTTATCAGCGGGTTCAT
>JAHJJF010000060.1 GCA_018823135.1 Pseudomonadota bacterium | reverse complement strand
TTAAAAGGCAGAAATATGGGACGCCATGATCGCTTCGCATTTCGAGCCTTTCACGAGGCACCTCAGCAGAAAGCCCTTTCGGCCTGATTGGCTCCGGCTGAAAGTGAGGGGTGATCACAAAACAATGAAAAGCCTTACAGCACCGCCGCTTTGAACGCATCAATGCCGATGCGGTCAATGAAACGGGCGGTGCGTTCTTTCTTCTTGGCGTTTTTCGCATAATATTCCAGGCAGCGCCGGGTGAGAGCGATAACCTCATCTTTCGAGAGGTTTTCAGCGATAACATCGCCGATGCGCGGATGGTGCGAGGCGTTGCCGCCGAAAGCGACGTTCCAGCCGGTTTTCTTGCCGATCACACCGATATCCCGGACAAGACTTTCGCCGCAACAGAAATGGCATCCTGAGACGCCGATCTTGACCTTGGCCGGAAGAGTCATCCCCTGGAAAACTTCCTCAAGTTCCATGCCGAGTCCTAAAGAATCCTGCAGCCCGAATTTACAGACTGCGGTTCCGGGACATGCCTGGACATAATGCAGGCAGAGCTCGGTTGCCTTGCCCACATCCATTTTCAGCTCTTCCCAGATGGGATCCACCTCTTCTTTTTTTATCCCCACCAGGGCGAGACGGTGGCCGGAGGTGATCTTGATAATCGGGATCTTGTATTTTTTAACGACTTTTACGATACGTTCGAGGTTTTCCAACTTTGCCATGCCCACCGGGATGCGCGGCACGATGGCGTAGGTTTCTTTGTCTCGCTGAAGTATTGCCCCTCTGGGGATTTCGTTATCTGTCATGGTTGGTTCTCCGAGTTTGATTAAGCTGGTTGATAGAATGAAATTAAGTTGTGATGAAATCGGCAAAAGAC
Organism: Pseudomonadota bacterium; assembly: GCA_018823135.1. Lineage (NCBI taxonomy): Bacteria > Pseudomonadati > Pseudomonadota > Pseudomonadota bacterium. The sequence goes on along the minus strand of JAHJJF010000060.1, from coordinate 8,550 downwards.
TGATTTCATGCGACTTGCATTGTACCTGTTGATTTTATGTGGTGGACCTTTTGCCACAGCGACTTTGTACGAGACCACCAAGTTTTTCAATTGATATGAATTTATACCTCATTGTATGGAAAAAACATCAGGAGAAAAGAAGAATTATAATAAAAAACGATATTGTTGAACTCTTACAACAAAGATGGATTGTCCCCTCAAAATTTACGCCGGGGAAAGGGTATTATGTCGCAATTTTGTTAATCGCACCACAATAAGTCATAAACCCACTATGCTGAAATGTATTTCATGAAAACGAGTTGGAGGTGTGTTGATATCGTCACAAGGGGGTGATCGGTTGATTTAGGATTTAGGCATCGCGCCGGAATTTTTATGAAGTACAAAAAAAATCAATTTCCTGTCATTCACTTCAATATGCCCCTGCAGGATATTACCTGCCGGGGCTTTTTTCATTTAATTTTGGAAAATTTTTCGTTGCGCGACAGAATGGTTAGTCTGCAAAGGTAGTTGTCGCAGACCAGTAATACTGGATATCCAGGATTAATTCGCCATGCGGATTATCGGGGACGATCAGTTCAATAACCTTGAACTTGACATGCCCGTCAACACATTTGGCCACATAAACATTTCCTTTGGTCAGAGATGGTATCGTCGCCCAAGCATCCCAGGCGGCAGGGATTTCGGTAACGCTTTCCATTGTAACTGGGCCCATGTCAGCAAAAAAGGAGTCGGTGGAACCGCCGGCATTGGTCGGCACCCACCAGGCACCGGTGCGATTGAGGGTGGTTGGATCCCAGAAGGTGGGATACCCGTCTGAGTTGGTGTCGCTGGATGTGACCATGAGATTCTCAGAAAAATCAAAACCATTGGATGCTAATAAGGTGGTACTCATGTAGGGACTGGTAGAGGATGTCGCTGCATCCAGGATAATATCAACAAGGACTTGACTCGAACTCGCGCCACCGCTTGTAAATCGAACGGCTGTACTGCTGATGCCGCCTTTGGTTGCCCATATGTCTATTCGGGAATCGGCCTCAACGGGAAGAGTGCCTGTGGACGGGAAAGTCCCATCAGTTGCGGTTGTAACCCGGACTGACCAGTTATTTCTCGGGGTTACACCTCTTACCACGACAACTGCTCCGGCGATCGGGTTTCCGCTGCCGTCAACTACACGTCCGGAGACAAAAGCCCGGTCATAGGGGTGGTCGGCGTTCCATATGGAAAAATGTCCAACCGTGCCTTCATAGGCGTCCCATGCGTTGTTCAGGGTTAATGTGCCTTCCTGAATCCACAGGCCCAGATCAGGATCAAAATACCACAGCGGCATGGTGGCGGGAGGTGAAGTAAATCCGGATCGAAGAGAAAGCGGGATTGGAATGATGATGGCAGCAGTTGATCCTTCTTTAAGCTGAAGGGCATCTCCGTTTTGATCCGTGGGGGTAATATCCATGAATCCGTAAGACATGAATGGGACTGTCTGCTGATTCTCATCAAGCCCTTCAAACTCGCCCGGAAAGGCTTTGAAATCTGATTCCGTGGTGGGATCAAAAGTTGTTACTGCAACATCAGCCTGACCGATAAAGTCGATGCCGTCCGCGTCAACTAAAGTATTCGGGGCGATAACAACTGATCCGTTGTTATGGGTCACCGTGCCTCCGACAGTTGCATCCAGAGTGCTGGTAGCACCCTCTGCCGCCATGACGGCCTCAAGGGTTACTGTCTGGCCTTTTAAGATCGGAGTTATTTGAGCCGTAAGCACATGACCGTTTAAGGTGAAGGTCAGCAGTGCCCGTGAGGTTTCATTCATGCTGAGACTGAACTGACCCGTGGCATCGGTTGTGGTTACGGCTGAGCTGATTGCCTGTGCTGCTGAGGCCACGGAACTTGATGCAGCGTTCAGGTCAACGGCACTGAGTGCCACACCGGACAGTGGTGTTCCTGCAGCGTCAGCAACGGTACCAGTAACAGTGCCTGTATTATCAGTAGTGACAGGGTCGTCACTACTGTTGCAGGCCGGCAGACTTAATACAAAGAAAAACAATAAAAGGCTGTACAGTAACAACGAAGATTTTTGATTCTTTTTTACCATTTTTGTCCCTCATGAAATAAATGTTATTCGGTTATTGCGATTGTCTGGTAATGACTTTTATTGCAGTTCATATGTAAGTCAGTTTTTTAACTGAGTAAAATTACAAGAAATGTTTAGATCAAGAAAAAGTATGCGATATTGTTGGGTTTTTCCCCATTTGAATTGGATGCTCCGTTTCGCTGGGATGTGTGTGGATAATATATTATTGAAAAGAGAAATTGATTGAATCATTAGGGTTGGGTATTTGTCAGGCTTGTGGGGAGACATTCAAGCTGATGCACCAGATGGTTGGAGTAATATGCAATATGATCAGATTGAGACATAAGAATATTAGAATACCGTGATTAATTGGTCCTGTCAAAGGATCTTCTATACATGCAGGCCTGGACATAATGCAGGCAGCGTTCGGTTGCCTTGCCCACATCTATCTTCAGTTTTTTCCAGATGGGATCCACTTCTTCCTTAAGGAGGAAAGAAGACTTTTCTGGCGCCATTGTTTAAAAGCGTTTTTCGAAATACGGCGCCAGGACTTCGGGCACATTCACCGTGCCGTCTTCATTCTGGAAATTTTCATAGATCGCCACCAGGGTTCGGCCCACAGCCAGGCCGCTGCCGTTCAGAGTATGCACCAGGGCGCTTTTTTTCTCGCCCTTGGGCCGGTAGCGGATGCCGCCGCGGCGCGCCTGGAAATCCCTGAAATTGCTGCAGGATGAAATCTCCCGGTAGGTATTTTGTCCCGGCAGCCAGACCTCGATGTCATAGGTCTTGTTGGCCGAAAAACCCAGATCGCCTGAGCACAGGGTCACCACCCGGTAGGGCAGATTCAATAATTGCAGGACCTCTTCGGCATCAGCCAGCAGGGATTCAAGTTCCTGGTCCGAGGTTTCCGGGGTGGTGAATTTGACAAGCTCTACCTTGTCGAACTGGTGCTGGCGGATCAGTCCCCGGGTGTCCTTGCCGTGGGATCCGGCTTCAGACCTGAAACAAGGGGTGTAGGCGCAATATTTGATGGGCAGCTCTTTTTCGGTAAGCGTCTCATCGCGGTGAATATTGGTCACCGGCACCTCGGCGGTGGGAATCAGCCAGAGATCCCAGCCTTCAGCCTTGAAAAGATCCTCGGCAAATTTTGGCAACTGGCCGGTTGCGGTCATGGTGGGCGTGTTGACCAGGAATGGCGGCAGCACTTCGGTGTAACCGTGTCTCTGGGTGTGGAGATCAAGCATGAAATTGGTGAGCGCCCGCTCGAGCTTTGACGCAAAACCCTTGAGCAGCGCAAAACGGGCGCCGGACAGTTTTACAGCTCGTTCAAAATCCAGGGTGCCGTTCATTTCGCCGATTTCATAATGGGCTTTTGGTTCAAAGGAAAATTGGCGGATCGTGCCCCATTTTTTGACCTCGATATTATCTGAATCGTCGTTTCCGGCAGGCACGGAATCGTGGCAGATATTCGGGATGTTCATGACGATCTCAGTGACCTGTTCTTCAAATCCGGCAAGCTGGGTTTCAATGTCTTTGATGCGGTCGCCGATGCCGCGAACTTCTTCCATCAGTGCATCGGCACTAGCACCCTGTTTTTTGAGTTGACCGATTTCCTGGGAGGCGGTTTTTCGCTGGTTCCGCAAGGTATCGCTTTCGGTGAGCAGTTCGCGGCGCTTGGCATCTATCGCGGCAAAGGTGTCGATATGCGTTGTGTCAAGGCCGCGATGGGCGGTTTTTTCTTTGACAAACTCAAGATTTTCTCTGATATAGCGAAGTTCGAGCATGGGGATGTTTTCCTTTCCGCGGAAGTTGTTGGCAATCAAGTATATCATTCTAACAAAAAAGGATTTTTAGCACGGCATGGGCGATAAATCAAGCCTGGATCTTTATTGATTAGGATAGGGTTATGAAGCCAGGAGATAAATCGCAGACAGGGCAAAGGCCATTCCGGTTATCTGTTTTGCGGTCAGGGGTTCGTGAAGGATCAATACTGCCAGCAGAATTGTAATCAAAGGGTAGAGGGCAGTCATGCTCACCACCACCGAGACTTTGCCTTTCTGCACCGCAATGAAAAAAAACAAGGTGCCGGCCATGCCGGCGATCCCGGTGAGCACTGCGAAGAGTATTCCTTTGGGGTGAATGTCAGGCCGGAACTTGACAAGACCCAGGGCCAGGATGCCTACGAGCATCGCGCCAAGGACTTCATACACCAGGGCACTTTGCGGACTTATGTAGGTGACCGCGAGTTTCGGGAAAAAGCCCCATAATCCATAGATCAAAAGCGCCAGAATCGTTGCAACAAGCCAGTTGTCCATATGAGCCTCCATGTTTTCGGATATCAGACCATACCTCTTGGTATGAAAGAAAACCAGGAGTCCAGGTGCAGATAACAGCTTGTTATCCTTTTAATGATTTAACAAATTTAAAACATTAATAATGTATGTTGGCAAAGTGCTTTTTACATGGGAAATTCCTGTATGTCAATAGGTGCTGATGTGGGACGTTTTTTGGAGAGTTATTACAACGTAAGGGCTTGTTTTTTCGGTTCCCGTGTATTTTAGAGGGTGGTCTTTTTCAGTATGTTTCACAAGGGAATAATTTAGTAAATTAAAGTATTCTAAGATTATGCCTAACTAATGTTCTGATTAGCAAAAAGCGTGCCGCGGAACTTACTGGCTATTTGTCAAATTATCTCTTCATTCCTTTATGATTTGTTCTGTATCTCCCGAAAACCTCATTGTAAATGACATGCCGAGAAGGCTTGGCCTATCGTTTTAATGGGGGATAAATTATTTTTAAAATAATATTTTTTGCTAACAAAACAGAGAAGTCACGTTTATTTTCTTGACTTTGATTCCCCGGCATGGCTCAAAAGGAACGAACGGCATCTGGCTAATTTTCTCATATCCGTGTGTGTGGCTTACCGCTACGAATAAAAGAACAAAACACACCGGAACTTACAAAAATACCATTCTCAGAAAACTTAAGAATAATCCGTTTGAGGCGGTTTAGTGGCTAATTGCCGTCCGCATTCATCCGGATTGCCCGCCGATTTTTATTCAGAAGTTGGACATGTGCTGGGGCAGATTTTATAGGAATTATTTTCATGCATATTATGGAGAAAGAGTCGCGATAAGACGGTGTGTCTCAAGGCGCCGCTTCTCAAATTGATACTCACATTCAAGTTTTCAAAAGCAGATTTAAATATTTCATGGAGAGATCTTCTGGAGGGTGTCAGGGGCACCTGAAATTTGAAAACAAAAAATAACCGCGGTGGGGCTTACGGAAGCCATTTTGGACGTCACTTAAGATGATCAGAGTTTCGAGTTATAAAAAGTATGCATGCTTTTTATGGGATTTTGAAAACTTTTATTTAAAAAAATCAAACAGTAAGGAGGTGACTATAACAGAACGACAATGAAGTCTTCATTTGTGTGAAAATTATATGAAATTAACAGGTTATGCCTCAAGTTGTAATCGGCATTCAAGATTCATTTTCAGGTGGTAACTTTCAAAAATAGGAGAATATTATGCTGCGTAAAATAACAAGTCTTAAACTGGCATTAATGCTTGTGCTGACAATGGCGGCAACAAGCTGGGCAGATGTTCCGCCGCCGCCGGTAAATCAAAATATCGGAATACCGGACGGTGTATTTAATAATCTTGAAGAAACTAATTGCAGGGTGTGTCATGAAGATCCGAACGGGACTATCCCGGATCGCCATCATCTTCTTGTAGGCACGGGACCTCTGCCTAATCCCACCGCAGCGCCAAACGGCGCATCGGGTGATCCTGCATATGAATGTCTGACCTGTCACAACCTGATGTGGGATCCAAATACCTCCACGTATCAATTGGTGGCTTTCAGGGATTGTCTTCTCTGCCATGAACAGATTGCCGGAGGAGCATCGGTTCATCACTTGACCGCCGCAGCAAAGCAGGATGATTGCAAGGCCTGTCATGGACCGATTGATAATCCCAACGACGGACATTATATCCCCACATATAATCCTTCCCTGGTGACTCCCCGTACCGGAACCGGAACAGGAAGCAACGGCGAAGGCGGATGTGAATTCTGCCATGATTCGGGAATTGACGGGGCAACCGGCACTGACGTGAAAACCAATGGCGAGACTCATCATGGTACCGGCCTGTTTCTCGACTCGACAAAATGTGTACTCTGTCATGATCCGTTGGCAAAGGAAAATGCCAGGATCAGACGTTGTGAGAAATGTCACGGCGTCGCATCCCTTCATAATATCCAATATGACTCTGACAATTCTACTAATCTGAATCAAATTGTTCCCGGAGGGGAAAATGCTTATTGGGGTCATATCGGCCATAATGACGACTGCTGGGGTTGTCATGGCTTTACAGCTATGTCCTCAGCGCCATATTCAGGACCGGTTGTGCCGGATGTGTCATCACTGAGCTCTTCAAATATTATCGAAGGGAAAAGCGTTCGGCTGACCTTGGAGGGTGCTGGTTTTACCAATACGGTTCAGGGTCCCAGCGGTCCTATACAGTTGACATCGGCGGTAAGATTGACGGCATCTGATGATTCAACAGTAACAGTCAATCCTGTAGTCATTTCAACAACTTCTCTTGAATTCATGACCCCAGCCGATCTGGCTCCAGGAAACTGGGGGGTGCAGGTTGTGAAAGCCGACAAGACAAGCAACACCGTGAATCTCTCGGTTGTACCGAATGTGACAATTGATTCGGTGGCTTGTAGCGACGGCGTGGTCAGCATAACCGGAAGCGGATTCAGCATGTACGTGGATGCGGTAAATTCCGGAACCGATCTTAATATGCAGACCAAGATTGGCAAACGGAAGAGAACGGTAACCGTATCAAGAAAATGTTCCGTTGAAACATGGACAGATTCTTTGATTGAAGCAGACTGCGGCAGATGCGGCTCTTCAGTCCTGGTTGATTCCATCTTCGGCACGGATTCGGAAACCCTGCCGACTACCGACAGACGCAGCAGGTAATAGTTAGTGTAGTTTTTTACAATATGCGCAGCGGGAGAAGCTGTTAGGCCTCTTCCGCTGCAGCATATTTTTTCGTCGGGAGAAGCTGGTTCAGAGGGCAGAGATTTTTAAGCGAAAGGGGGACTAAAGATGAAGAAAATATTACCCGTCATAATAGCGATAGGATTTTTATTACTGGGTAGTTCATCCGGTTATGCAGCGGATGCGGTTAAAGACCTGTTTGACTGGGGATTTAATATAGATGGGACAACATACTGCAAAGAAGGGCCTTGCGACTTTGACAATATCAACAACCTTGGAGAATTACCTGCGTCGATTAACGCAGCCGGGTTTGATTTTTCAACAGGTCTGGGGACCATTATTATTACGATTACCGGGGAAGGGTCCCATCAGGTGATTGCATATTTTGATCATGATATTTTTGAACCGGGTTCTGATCCTGATGTTGATGATCCCAATAATGTAACAGGAGATGCAGTGGGCACCGTCCCATCGGGCCTGATTTGGGAGATAGATGAGCCGGGGTTCGGTTCAACTAATCTTGGCGATCGAGGGTATCCATATTTTGGGGATATATTTTCAAATTTTAAAGCGGGGACACTGGATAATCAGGTGTTTTACGATTATTTGGACAATCAGTATCTTGATGTTCCTGATGATGCATCAATGGCCAAGGGCTGGAATTTTGCTTTGTCGGCAGATGAAACGGCAATAATAACTATCGTGGTCAGCGATATATCAACCCAGGCGGAATTTTATCTCATCCAGTCAGATCCTGACGCGGTAAACACTAAAAGTGATATTTATCTTGCAGGCACTCTGGAAATAACTAGTGGCCAGCCCCAGGATATTGACGGGGATACTTATACTTCCGATGTGGATTGTGATGATACTGATCCAAATGTACATCCCAACGCACCAGAAATATGCAATGATATCGATGACAACTGTAACGATTTGGTGGATGACGGCCTGGTGAATATGACCTTCTGCGGAGTGGGTGCCTGCGCTGGGAATTGGGGTTTTGAAAGCTGTACCAACGGACAATGGGGAAATAACACCTGTGATCCTTTTGATAGAGCAACACCGGAAGTGTGTGACGGCAGGGATAATAACTGTAATGGCGCCACAGATGAAGGTGATCGTGACAATGACGGCACCGCAGACTGTTTTGACCAATGCCCGGATGATTCAAATAAGACCGAGCCTGGAACCTGCGGTTGCGGTGTAATGGATACCGATTTTGATAATGATGGCGTTGCAGATTGCCTTGATTTGTGCCCAGACGATTCAAACAAGCTTGAGCCTGGAACCTGTGGCTGCGGAGTAGCAGATACGGACAGTGATGGTGATGGCACCCCTGACTGCAACGACCAGTGTCCATCAGATCCTATGAAAATTCAGCCTGGAACCTGCGGTTGCGGTGTTGCAGACACGGACAGTGATAATGACGGCACCCCTGACTGTAACGACCTCTGCCCTGATGAT
>JAHJJF010000059.1 GCA_018823135.1 Pseudomonadota bacterium | reverse complement strand
CCGAGATAAAATTCCAGATAATAGGCATCGGGCAGGATCTTTTTCATCTTGAGCAGTCTGGCGGTTGATTCAACAGGATCCGGCGACTGTTCGAAAACAAGTTTCGCGGCAAAGAGCCCGACACTCTGAAGCATGGAACGTTCTCTGAAATGACATCCTGGAACAATTGTGTATATCGCAGGTATCTGTAATTTGGGATGGATGGTGTTGACCAGATAGACTTCCATGTTCAGGTTTTCAAGTGCCTTGAGCATGTTGACGATTTCTTGGCGCAGATTGTTATCGGAGAGATCAGGGAGTTTGTCCAGATCGATGTTTTTATCGGGGTTGACAATATAATCAACTTCTTCAAGGCTCAAGGGTTTAGGCAATCCACTGGCCACATAATTAGAATTCGAGTTGAAGTCGCCTGCCAGTTGTGCCACTTCGGTGAGGGCGCGGATCAGGGCTTTTTCAGCATTCGGTGTGGTGCCGGCGGTATAAACGATTTCGCTTGATTCCGGGAAAGTGTTGAGATCAACACAGAGAGCACTTATGGTGGGAATGCCCGTATCCAGAGTGAAATCGTTGAGATAGACGGCAATGCCGTGCTTGGTGAATTTATGGATCAGTTCCCGGCAGACCGGATCCTGGATTGTTGCTATATTTATCGCCGGAGTTTTGAGTTTTTTGTGGGTGACAACGGCGCAGACATGGCGTTCGACAATCTCGCTTATCCCCTGCACAATCGCCTCCTCATAGGTGTTGCCTGCCGAAGGTCCGTTAAATTCATTTATTGCATAAAACCAGGTAAAGGGAATCAGAAATTCCTCTTCGCGGTTCAGGTTGGTGGCCCAGGTCCATTGTATGGGGATGTCTCCGATAAGTTTTTCAAGGGTTTCCAGGCTGGTTTCCTGATCATGAACGGATTGAAGGATCTGTTCCAGTGGCATGATTTTCTGGCCCTGGGCTTTCAGATTGGCATAAGTGTCGGTGATGAAATTGTCCGTATTCTTTTTGAAACTGAAGAAGCTGAAACGTTCGCCAAGCTCCATGCAGGCACTGGCCATTGACTGCCCCGGGGTGCTGCCTTTGCCCATCTGTTTTTTATTGCCGATGGCCTTGTAGGCATCTTTTCCAGTAAGGCTGAAGTAGACCGGGATGTCCAGCCTGCCGTTGTCTATGCGCTGCACGTCTTTAAGGATATCGAGATCGACTTTTTCAAGTCTGGCCTTGAATTGTTTAACGGTTTCTTCGGGTGTACAGGCTTTGTCCTGATCGAACGTGTAGGCTTTAAAGGAGTCATTCAGTCTGATCGGGTTTTTTTTCATGGTATTACCTCACTTGAAAAAACCGGGGGATTCCCCCGTGCTATAAAAATAATTAGTTTGTCCGGTTGATTGGTCACAGTCGACTAAATCTCAACTAGTTGGTTATTTCTGCATTTAAAGGCTTTTTAACTACACGAAATCTGTATATGATTGATAAACGAAATTGTATAAGTCAACAGATTCGAGGGACTTTCTCATGAAAACGATTCGCGTTGTCAATGAAATCGAATCTGGTATCCTTACATATGGTGAACAAGCTTGATAGCGTAAACCGATATGAATTTATTTACCATTCACAGCTGCCTTTTTTTATGAAGGTACATACAGTTAGCAGGATGGGATGAACTTGTCAAGTAATGAAAAAAGGCCGCTTTAAGGTGTAAGTCTGGAGGCCCTGTTTTGTTGAAAATCTGCATGTTCACGGTCTTATTTATGTCAGGATCTGGGTGCTGGAAACCGACACCACCCAGTGACATTCCGGAATGCCAACAGAGGGGAGGAATTATGATCATGCCAAGTCGTCTTTCATTGAAGGGAAAAATCCTGTGTTTTCTTTTAGTCCTGATCGCTCTTCAGGTCAATCCGGCAGTATCCAGGGGGGAAGAGTTTGTTATCGGCGTACTTCCTGAAATGAATGTTTTTAAACAGATGGAACGTTTCAGACCGCTTGCCGAATATCTGTCCGATAAAATCGGTGTGGATGTTAAACTCACCATGATAAGTCGTTACGGAAATATCATTGAGAGTCTCAAGGAAAAAAGGGTCAATGCCGCCTTTCTTGGTTCTTTCACCGCAGCTCTGGCAATTTCACAATTGCATGTCGAGCCTCTGGCCAGACCGGTAAACATGGACGGAACGTCAACCTATTTCGGTTATCTTTTTTCAAGGAATGACAGCGGCATAAAAAACGTTTCAGACATGAAAGGCAAGGTGATGGTTTTTGTCGAAAAAGCCACCACCGCCGGATATCTTTTCCCTCTGGCCTATCTCAAAAGTAAAGGGGTTGCCGATCATCAAACTTTTTTCAAGGATTTTTATTTCTCCGGCAGCCATGACGCGGCAATCATTGCAGTCCTTGAAGGACATGCAGATGTGGGTGCTGCCAAGAATACGATATACGAACGATCCAGCGAAACGGACAGCAGGATTTACTCCGATCTGTATGTCATCGCAAAATCCCCCAGGGTGCCGTCAAACGGTCTTTGCGTCGTTGCCGACACTGATCCGCAGTTAAAGAAAAAGCTGAAAGAAACCTTGCTGGATCTCCATAATTATCCTCAGGGGAAGGTGGTGTTATCTAAATTCGGGGCACAGAAATTTGTCCAGACCGAAAAAGATGATTATCTGCCGGTAATGGAAATGGCCCATGAGGCTGGGATAGAACTTAGTGAATATTATTACAAAAATCAGTAAAATAGATAACTGACAATGTAACTGGGGCAATTGTGCATGACCAGTGAGCATATGTCCCCCCCTCACGCGCGAACGGAAAAGAGTGTCTGATGTGAGCATTCTTCGCGGCTCAGGCTTGCGCTTATTTGTTGCGGGGTGACTCATGGTTACCCGTCTTTTAAGAATGAAGTCTCGGTGAAGTTGTTTCCGATGGTTTTAAAAAGGTCATAGTCTTCTCCATGAAAAAGATAATCTTCCTTTCCTTTGCCCTGATTTTTGCTCTTTTTTCAATTGGCGCCGGGATAACCGTTTATAATCTTTTTACCACCACTTCAAATCTTCGCAAGCTCATCGATATGCATGAGATTGAAGATATCCGGCAGGAGCTCAGTTATAATGTCCAGAAAATTCAATCGTTTACATATTCTCCTGATGCGGATTTTTCAAAACGTCTCGATGAAATCATCAATCACGCGATAAATATCAACGAATCTGTCGCTCAATGCCATTCATGTCACCATAAACCTGAAATTCGCGCTGAAATTGATCATGCTGAAAAACTCATCTATGAATTCCAGCAGAGATTGAGTTATCTCATCACCACTGCCGGCCAGGGAAACTGGCGCGACGAAAATTCGAAACAGGTTGCTGAATTAAGCGAACAGATTCTTTTTGAAGTAGAGGCGATGGTCAACTCGGCGGCAGCGACTCTTCAGCAAAGAACCAACGCCGCGATGCTCAGGATTGATCGGTCCTACAATATCCTGGCCTTTTCTCTCCTGGCAACATTCTTTCTGGCAATAATTGTCGCCAGGTATCTCATGCACAGGATAACCGTGCCCATTGATGAACTGTTGACCGCAACCACTAAGATAAGCACCGGGGATTTTGGATATCAGGCCAGGCCCAGGCAGGGTGATGAGTTTTATGAGTTGATCAACACCTTTAATGAGATGAGCCGCTCTCTGGCCATCAAGGAAGAAGAAATCCGTAAACATCTTGAAAGACTCACGAGCATCAACCAGGGAACTATCAAACTTCATTCGGCAAGCGGTTGTGAAAATGCGAGAAAGGAAGTGCTTGCATGCATTGAAAGTCTTTTCAACGTCAAACAGAAAGGAATGATCATTATCCGCGATGACTTGCCCCAGGCAGCATTATATCTCTCCAGCGATGCGTCTGATTCCCCGGCCGAATTGGAAGTCAGCCCGAGCAGTGTTGTCGCGGTCTGTCAAGAATATGGTATGGATAATGTTGTCTTAAATGCCAGGCCTGTTGCCGGCTGGCCTTTTGCAGATGTTCTGGGTGGCTTGCCTGTTGAAAATATGCTCGTGGTGTGGATGGTCAGGGAAAAGAAACTTGTTGGCGCGGTTTTGCTTATAAACAAGCAGGACGGTGATTTTTTCGGCGAAGATGGCGATGTTCTGGGCATTCTGGCAAACAATTTTTCAATTGCTCTTGAAAACATAGAATTATACCGGAATCTCCATTTGCAGATGGCGGAATTGCAGAAAACACAACGACAGCTTTTTGAAGCGGAAAAACTGACTGCAGTGGGTACCCTTGCCGGTGGGGTTGCCCATGATTTTAATAATATCCTTTGCGGAATGATTGGCCACATCGCCCTTATCAAGAAAAAATTTTCCGAGGATGATGAAGAGTATAAGGTTCTGGACATGGTTGAAAAAGCCGGTTTCAGGGCCGCAGACCTCACCAAACAACTGCTGACATTTTCAAGTAGAAACTTAACTGGTTCGCAACCGGTTGATCTCAACGAATGTGCGAGAAATATCATATCGCTTTTTAAGAAAACCATCAGCAAGCTGATCGTCATAGAACTGGAGCTGACGGATCCCTTGCCGCTGGTCATGGGCGATGCCGCCCAAATAGAACAGGTTTTGATGAATCTGCTCGTCAATGCCCGGGATGCCTTGCCGGCGGGAGGAACAATAAAAATTTCATCGGCCATCGAACTGATTGATGTTGATGCTGCAAAAAGATTTACAGAAGTTAAACCGGGAAGGTATCTGAAAATAACTGTTGAAGATGACGGCACAGGAATCGATAAGGAAATATTGCCGAGAATTTTTGAACCTTTTTTTACTTCCAAGGAATTCGGCAAAGGCACCGGTCTGGGGCTTTCTATTGTTTACGGCATTGTGAAGAGCCATAAAGGGTTTTGTCTTGTTGAAAGCCAGACCGGCAAAGGCACGGTTTTCAAAATCTATTTTCCAGCGGCCATGGAAAATTTCTTTAAGAAGGACATGCTTACTCTGACCCACAAGGATTTTAAACTGGAAAAGGGCATTTTGATCGTTGACGATGAAACAATTATCATTAAAATGCTCTCGGATTATCTTGAGGAAATCGGCTGCAAGGTTCTAGTTGCAGCCAATGGAGATGAGGCGGTAAGCCTGTTTACCAAGAAAAAATCGGAAATAGATCTGGTTATTCTGGATATGAACATGCCGGTCATGGACGGCAAGGAAGCGTTTTTCAGACTCAGAGAAATAGACCCGAAGGTGAAAATTCTTGTATCCTCAGGTTTTTCGGTTAACGAAGATATACGTAAACTCATGGAAGTAGATGCCAGTGGTTTTTTACAGAAACCGTATAGTTTGGAAGATTTTTCAAGCACGATCCTTAAGATTCTCCAGCCGGAAAGCAAATAACTCCGCAAATATCCAGGAATAATTTGAGGAAAGGAATGAAAGGCCTTTTTATGATCAGGGGACTGGAATCCCTGAAAATATAATTGATAAAGTGGTCAATCCCTTCTTTTCAACCAAGCCGGCGGGAAGCGGCACAGGCTTGGGTCTTGCCATCAGTCACGGCATTGTGGTGGAGCATGGCGGCAAGATGATTCTTGAAAGCAGGGAAGGGGAGTTCTCAAAGATCATTCTGCTTTTCCCTGTAGTTGGCTAAGCTGGATATTTCACAAGCTAAGCTGGCCGAAGGTAACAGGTTTTATGTAAAGTCAAATATCCGGGCTGATGGTTTGGTGAGTTCCCATAAAAAAATCTCCCTGCCGCAACGACAGGGAGATTCGGTTTCATTTCTGGAGAAAAGCAAAAGTTAGAAATCAATACTCAACTGCCCGGCAACTCTCGACTCCTTGGGGATATCCTCACCGTCAAACTGTTCTTTTTCCTCGGCAAACTGGCCGGCCACATCAAGACGGATGGCCCAGAAGTTCAAGCCGATACCTGCTGAAAATACCCAGCCTATATCGCTTTCTGCAAGATTTTTATAGGCTCCGCACCGCAGGGCCAGGAAGCGGAATGCATCCCACTCAAGTCCGAAAGCCATATTCTGGGTTTCATAGTCTGCCAGGGTTGTCTCGTTTTTCGTGAGGTCGATATCGGCTTCCAACGTCAGGGTTTCAAATGGGATGAAAGCCAGTCCGGCGGTTACCTGCGGGTCGAGTCTCACATCGTCAAAGGGTACGGGTAAGCTGTTGACGGTAATTGTCGGGCCGTTGAATTTAGGGGAGTTGAGATTGCGGCCGATAATGCCCGCCTGCAGTTTGTTCATGCGGGCCATAATGCCGATATCAACGCCGAAGGTATCGGTCTCTTCGTAGAATTCATCGGTTTTGCTAATAGTGTCCCCGGAATCGTTATTGAACACCAGGACCTGGTTGCCGTACACCCGGCCTTTCATGAATTTCAGATTAGCCCCCACCGAGATGTAATCATTGATCGCATAGCCGTAAGACACAGGAACTTCAAGGAGTCCGTAACCATTGAGCCGGACAGTTGTTGTGTTGCTGTCAAGATCGTTTGCGGTGCTGCCATCACTCTGGTTAAGGACATTGGAGAGGATGTCCGCAGATCCTTGTGCATCAGTGCTGGTAATTCCCTCTTGTGCGGCGATATAATCAAGACGCTGGACTGCTTCAGTGTCACCACCGAGGGCGGTAAGCAGCTGAGTTTGCTGGGATGGTGTAAATACCTGGAAGGTGTATCCTGCGGTATTGTATGAAGTAGCACTTAAATCAACGGCATTGATATCAGTTGCAACATCTGCACCGTTTAAGGACAAACCGAGATGTATCGTATCAAGACTGCGTAGCTGTGCGGTTACCTGGGAGAATCCACGGACGCCGAAGGCGAAATGACCCATCCTGATTCCGAGACCGGCATTGGCGTCGGCTGAAACGGCATTGCCGGGGTCGTCGAGGCCCTGGAGGTCGTTTGCCAGTCTGACAAGTTGCTCCAGATCGGCTTTATCCTGGACGCCGGTTGTGCTCAGGGTGTCATGGTCGATACTTGAGAGATCATCGATATATTTACCGAATTCATTGTGCTGGCGGTAGCCGAGGCCGGCGCCGATGTCAAGGCCCCATGTTTTTCGGCCGAGATTGTTATTGTCAACCTCAACTTTTGTATCTTTTTCAACACCTTCTTCCGTCTTTTTCTGGCGGTTCATGAAGCCGAAGGCCGCCGGGTTATAGTATTGCGCCGTGGTGTCGGAAACCGATGCGACATTGGCGCCGGCCATGCCGGTAGCCCGCGGGCCAACCATAAAGGTGTCGAGGGCTGAAGCATCAGTCGCAAACAGAAAAAGACAGGATGCTGCAGTGAAACAGGCTAATTTCCCCAAGTGATTGTTATCAAACTTCATTCATCTCTCCCCTTTATTTTTATTGGTTAATATTTCTCCAACGGAGGTGCGCAAACAAGCAGTAATAGTTTGATTATTTTACATATATTCTGGGATAAATAACAAGGAGAAAAAAATACGTTAAAGAATAATCCCGTCCTCTTGATATTTTTCTTATGCCTTGTGACAGCGGGGTGGTGAGGAAAGTGAAGTCAGCGAAGGGGTGGGTTGTAATATCCGAGTCTGAGCCGTGGAAATCTTTTACGTATTTCATTAAGCCAGACGCGCATTCCCAGGGGCGGCTCTGATGGGAAATGGTCAAGCTCTTCAAAATACCAATCCGGGTCCATATTGAGGTTTCTGAGCTGGATCATGTCCGGGGAGGAGTTGTCGAGAAGATCGCACAGGGCCTTGAATTCATCTGGATCATCGGTAAATCCGGGCAGGATGAAATAATTGAGGGAAACGAATTTATTGTTGTCCTTCATGACTCGAATGGATTCTCTGACATCATCGAAACTGAATCCACTGGGCCTGTAATATTTCTGATGCATTTCCTTACGGGCGCTGTTTATACTCACCCGTAAGCTGTCAAGGCCACAATGAATTAAATGCGCGACGGCTTCCGGCAGACTTGAATTGCTGTTTATATTGATTGTTCCGGCGTCTGTCTGTTTGCGGATCAGCGATATCGCGCGGCCGATGGTTTTCCATTGCAGTAACGGTTCGCCTTCGCATCCCTGTCCGAAACTGACCACTGCTTTCTTGACTTTGCTGATATGGGACAGGGCAAGTTCAGCTATTTCTCCGGGAGTCGGCACAAAGGTTATTCGGTCTTGAGTTGACGGGCAGCATTCCGAGGGTTGCAGGGAAATGCAGCCGATGCAATTGGCGTTGCATACAGGGGAAGTGGGCAGCGGCGCTTCAAAGCGTTCCAGGAAGAAATTTTTTGCAGCCGGGCAACTGTATGTCAGACAGCATTTGCCCAGATGCTGGACAAGGCGGTTGTTTTTATATGTGTTAAGCTTCCGGTTGGTTTTTTTGCGGATTTTCCGATAGTCAAATCCTTCTGCTTCCTGGCGGATATCCGGGTCACTCCTGAAAGCGCTGACCCAGAACCGGCCCTTGTGCCAGCCGATGGCGGTATAGGCAAAAAGCGGCAGAGGCGGGACATCCGGGTTGTTTTTCTCGTAGGCTGTGGAGTGGAACGCCGTGTGCGCAGGGGCCATGAATGCTGCCACCGCCTGAATAGCTTCATGGGGGGCATCAGGGTTTGCATCGAATAACGTTGCCTCGCCGGTGTGTTTATCGATGCCTATGGGTTTGCGCCCGGGAAGGACAAAAAATTCGCTGCCCTCAGGCAGGGGTATCAGGTCTTCGAGGTCCGGCCGGGACAGAAAGCGACCGCTTCTCCCTGCCATGTATAGGTCCGGGAAATCCTGTATTTGACCTTTACTGTTCGCAAAGACCAGGGTAGGAGGGGAATCGGGGTGTTCGTTTTGTTCCATTGCAGGATAATACCAAGGAGGTGGTTTTTTCCAAATATTTAATCGAAATAGAGGAAGTTAATTTTCTGGAAGAAAAGTGAAGGCTTCCCTTATAATGATATTCATTGTAAAGAAGCAACGGTTTTTGTAAGGTAGCGGGACTTTATAGGCAGTTGCAAGCGACGCGCACCAGTAGGTGCTATTTAAGTGAGGATGATACGCGATGAGCTGGACCATTGATGACGCCCGAGATCTTTATGGGATATCCAGATGGGGTTTACGATATTTCGATATTAACTCCATGGGAAAAGTGACCGCTTCTCCTTTGAAGGAATGTGGCGCAAGTATCTGCATACTTGATGTTATCGACGAAGCCCTTGGACAGGGACTTCATTTCCCGCTGTTGATCAGGTTTCAGGATTTATTGAGAAACAGGGTGGAAAGGATAAACCACGCCTTTGAAAATGCGATCAGCGAACACGGCTATAAGTCGGTTTATCGCGGTGTGTATCCGATAAAAGTTAATCAGCTCCGGGAGGTTGTAGAGGAAATAGTTGATGCGGGAAAACCGTTTCATTACGGGCTGGAAGTCGGTTCCAAACCGGAACTCTTTGCGGCGCTCGCCTTTCATCAGGATCCGGAAAGTTTGATTATCTGTAACGGTTATAAGGACCATCAATATATCCGCATGGCGCTTCTTGGCGTCAAGCTTGGAAAGCGCATCATTCTGGTTGTGGAAAAAGTCGATGAAGTTGAAAAAATCATCAATCTGTCTACTGAGATGAAAGTGGAACCCATAGTCGGAATCAGGTTGCGTCTTGCGGTGGCGGGGCAGGGGAAATGGGAAAAAAGCGGTGGCGAAGATGCGAAATTCGGCCTCAGTACCGGGGAGATTCTCACGGCTTCTGATTCTTTGAAAAAAGCCGGCATGGGGCATTGCCTCAAACTTGTCCATTTTCATATCGGCTCGCAGATACCGGATATTCATGCCGTGAAACGGGCGGTCAGAGAAGGGGCGATGTTTTATGCCAAGCTTCAACAAAGCGGCCATGATCTTGAGTATATTGATGTCGGCGGCGGCCTCGGCGTCGATTATGACGGCAGCAGAACGACATTCCATTCTTCGGTGAACTATTCATTAAACGAATATGCCAGGGATATTGTTTATAATGTCATGGATATCTGCGATGCGGAAAAGGTCGCGCATCCGATACTCATCAGTGAAAGCGGTCGGGCCATTGTGGCGCATCATTCGGTTCTGGTTATTGAAATATTCAGCAGCATCAAAAAAGGATCGCCGGAACTGCCTGTTGAAAAACCGACGATTGACCACAAACTGGTCAACGATGCATGGGACATCTACAAGAGTATCTCTTCAGGCAATCTTCTGGAGGTGTATCACGATGCCCAGCATCTTTTCCAGGAAATCCAGACGCATTTCGGCCTGGGACTCATTGATCTGCCGATCAAGGCCGAGGTGGAAAAACTTTTCTGGCAGATAAGCAGCGAGGTGCTTCGCAGATTTCAAGGAGAGGAATACATCCCCGACGAAATTACCGAACTTGAAAGCCGTTTCAGTGATCAGTATCTCTGTAATTTCAGTGTGTTTCAGTCCTTGCTGGACCATTGGGGATTCGGGCAATTGTTCCCGATAATGCCGCTTCACAGGCTTGACGAAAAACCGCTGCGAAAAGGCAAACTGGCGGATATTACCTGTGATTCCGATGGGCAGATCTCAAGATTCATCAATCTTTACGAAGAGGGTGTCGACACCCTGCCGCTGCATAATTTCACCGGCGAGCCTTATTTTCTCGGGATATTTCTCACCGGTGCCTACCAGGATATCATGGGTGATCTTCATAACCTTTTCGGCCGGGTCAATGAGGCGCATGTGTTTCTCGATGAGGATGAGGATGAAGGCTACTATATTGAAGAAATCATTGCAGGAACAACGATGGGTAAGGTTCTGGGGCTTGTACAGTATTCGGAAAGTGACCTTACCCGGCGCATGAAAAAACAGATTGACCGGGCGATCAAGGAAGACCGGCTGCGGCCAAACGAGGGCATGCGCCTCTTGAATATGTATCAGAAGGGTTTGAAAGGCTATACGTATCTTGATCTGAAAAAAGAAAGCGAGTAACTGAACAGGAACAGCCAGTTTTTATCTCCCCAAAGACTGAAATCAATGCCCTTTTGGGATGCTTCGGCGTCGCTCGAAGTCTTGCGCTTATCTGCCTGTGGGGAGCTGAAATGAGTATTTATTCTGGTCTTGTGAGGCTCATTACTGAATCCACTGCATTATAAATATCCAGATCATCCCCGAAAATATCCTGGATTTTGTCGTGATTGATCAGGTCTTCAATGATATATTGGGTGAGATACAAGCTGAGTAGATTCGGGTCATTTACCAGGGTCCGGAGCGGAGCAATTTTAAAATTCATTTCAAATTCCTCCATGTCGGATAATTTCTTCAGTAATTTCGTGAACAATTCCCTGATTGCACTGTCTGATGTCGTTTCAATGATGTTCTTGTCAAGGAGCCTTTGAACGAGCTTGGTGGAAAGTTCTTCAGCATTCTTAAAGGCAATCTGCAGCATTACTTCCCGTTCTCTTTCGCGTTTGCGGTCGATTGCTCTGCTTGCCCTGTCGTCTGCACCGTATGGATTGTGAGCATGATGGCCCATGAAATGTCTCCTGGAAAATCTCCCGGCCTGCGGGAGGAGTTTAGATTGTGTTTGTGATTATATTCAGGATACATACATGAATTTTTTTTAAAGGGAAAGATAAAAAATAATAAACTTTTCATGGAATAAAACAGGTTCGACCAGGAGTAATAAAAGGATGACCACTACGGATATGAAAAAGAACAGTAAAAGCATTACCATAGCATTAACGGCCGGGCGACTGCCTTTGAATCAGCTTGAATTGATATTTGAACTTGCGCGGCAACATGGTCTCGGTATTTATCTTACTACCCTGCAGAATGTCAGGCTGACCGGCATCAGCGAGGAAAGTTTTGATGCTATCAAGGCGCGGCTTGTTGCACTGGGCGCTGTCGTAAAACGGCCGGGTCTCTTCCCTGTGCCACGGGTCTGTGTCGGAAGCCCGCATTGCAAGCTTGCGCTCATTGATACCGAGGTAATTTCGCAAAGGATCCTTGATTATTTTTCCAGTATGGATGCTGTTAAGCCGAAATTGAAAATCGCGGTTTCAGCATGTCCCGCCTCGTGTTCAGGAACGGTTTTGTCAGATATCGGCATCATGGCCACCAGAAGCGGCTATGATGTATATGCCGGAGGCATGGGCGGACCGATGCCGAGAAACGGTCGCCGTGTTTTGCGAAGAGCCGATGAGGCCGGGATGCTTGCGGCGGTCCAAAAGCTCATTGATTTCCATCAGGCGAGCCCTGGTAAGAAAAAGAGAATGCGGAAACTGATTGATGCTCCGGATTTTCCTTTTAAAGTGGAAAGTGACAAGTGACAAGTGTTGATTGGTGTTTGTTTTTAACTCGTAACTCGTCACTATTTACGATTCACTATTCACTCTAACGCTTCTTTGATCCAGTCCTCAACTTCCACCGGCATGGGCAGTCTTCCGGCGCTTTTGAGTTGATTGTTGATAATCAGCGCCGGGGTTGTGGTGACCCCGTAGCGCCAGATCTCATCCAGTTCGTGGATGTTTTCAACATCAGCGGCAATGTTCAGTTTCTGCAGGGCTTCAATGACCATGATGCCGATCTTGTTGCAGCTGACGCATGCCGGGCCGAGTATCCGGATGACCATGGTGCTGTCAGGGCTTGCTGTTTGGTTTTTATGGCGCAGATATTCTTTTCTGAGCGCCTCTCTGTAGGCAGCTTCCGAGCCTGCCGGGATATAATTTTTTCCCCGGATTGCATCATAAAGAAAGGATGCGGCGTCTTGTTCTGATATATCCTTTGTCAGGACAGTATTAATGGCAATGTCAAGGCCGATGAGGCCGACACTGGCGGAGCCTATTTTTATTTTCTGTTGAATCGGTTGGTCATCTATTGTTTTCATATCATTTCTAGTCCGCATTTCTCACAAGTCGAGACAGTTGCAGGTCCGCAGGGCAGGGAGTTTGGCAATATATGAATATGCCGAACTTCCTGCGCTAAAGGAGATGCGGCGGTATCGGCTTGCCTTTGGCGAACTTTTCAGCAGTTTATTTAATTGAGATATCTTTTACACGCTGTTCATAGCAATTACCTGCCTACTTTCTTGTAACCCATTATTTTCAGGCCATTTACAGTTAATGCTGAAATGTTCCTGAGAAATGCGGATTAGAACAGTTTCATCTGTGGATTTTCTTTTGCCTTTTTCGGCCTTGTATCTGTTTTCAGAACAGTCAACAATGAAGACGGAATTTCTCCGATAAATCGCGATGGGGCTTCAATCATGTTTTTGCCGAACAGCATTCTGGTTGCTGAAGATGTCAGTATCAGCCCGTTTTTTGCCCGGGTGCAGCCGACGTAAAAAAGGCGGCGCTCCTCTTCAATATCACAGATCCGGTCCCCATAATTATACGGCAGGAGTCCTTCTTCGAGCCCGGCAATAAAGACGTACGGGAATTCAAGGCCTTTAGCGGCGTGAGTGGTCATGAGTGCCACCGCTTCAGCGCGTTCATCATAAACAGTTGCCCGGGCATTCTGTTCGAGATGCCTTGCCAGAGCGTGCAGGTCTTTGCCGAAGACGCCGGCAAGTTCCAGGAGTCTTTTTGTTTCATGGCTGCCCGCAGGGATTTCAAGATAGTGTAATGCATTTATTAATGCTTCCGGCATTGACATGCCTGAGGTCTTTAATTGTTTCAAAGCGGACTCAAGGCACAGGAAAAGGGCTTTGGCTTCCCGGGGGATATCAAGAGACGCGGCTTCGGCAAAAAAATCATCACAGCGCAGCGGCAGTTTTTCCAGTTCTTTTATTGTGACATTGCCGACCCCTTTTCGGGATTTAAGAAGGGCGGTAAAGTCCGCAGAAAAAGCCGATCCCGCGGCTGCCTGGATGAAATAATACAATGGCCTGATTTCCGGTTTCATGAAAAACGGCGTGCCGCCGATGAGCTGGAAAGGGATTCCCCGACGTTCAAGGGCTTCTGCCAGATCATCGGCGAGCCTGGTGAGCCGGTAAAGGACCGCGATATCGCCGAAACTTGTTTCAGGCGTCTTGCCATCGCCGCCGCGTCCCGACTCCATGGAGAAATGGCTGATTCCTCCCATGAGTTGTTCGATTCTTTTGACTACGAATTCCGCTTCCGCCCTGGCGGTGGGGGCTTGAAAATATTCTATAAATCCCTGGTCGCAGCTTTCGGGGTGCAGCCTGGAATCTTCCTTGCGGGTATTATGGCTGATGAGTGTTGATGCCGCTTCAATCAGGCCGGCAGCGGACCGGTAATTACGGCATAGTTTCAGTTTCTCCGTTTCAGGAAGGTTCGAAAACCGGAAGAAGAATTCAAGGTCACTGCCGCGGAATCCGTAGATTGCCTGGTCCGGATCCCCAATGACAAAAACTTCTGCATGGCCAGCCAGGAGCAGCACGAGTTCGTATTGGGTTTTATTCATATCCTGGAATTCATCCACATACAGATTGCCGACGCATTCGCTCACCGCTGTCCGCAACGCCGGATTACTCTTCAGGCGGTTGACAAAGAACGGAATTACTGCATCAAGGTCGATTGCCCCCTGGCGCTCAAGTTCGTCAAGATAACAAATGATCGCCGCTTCTGCTTTTGGTGCGGCATTTTCCGTTGCGGTAAAGTCCTCAAAAAAGGTCTGCAATGTACTGATAAATTCCGTTTGGCGCTGTTTGTTCCAATCAGGAAAGATTCGTCGGATAAAAAGGTTCCGGGTCTCATCTCCGACGATGGTCAGCTCAGGAGAATCTTTCCGGAGATGGTCAAGGCAGAATCGGTGAAAGGTGCCGATAAATATTTTTTGACAATCCGTGCCGATCTCTTTTTCGAGACGTTCTTTCATCTCGCTGGCGGCGCGGTTTGTAAAGGTGATGGCGCAGGTTTTATGGATTGAAGACGGCCTGTCTGCGATCTGTTTTTTTATCCGCTCAACCAGGGTGAAGGTTTTGCCGGTCCCAGGTCCAGCGGTAACCACAATCTTTCTTGATTTGCTGGTGATCGCCTTGCGTTGCTCAGGATTGATCGATTTTTCCAGATCTTTGGCAGCGCAGTTTTTTTTGAGTGCTGGAAGCGGGGTGGTTTTAGTTTTACCGGAGGTTTTTTGAGCGGGCTTTTTCCCGGTAAAAAGGGCGATCTGCCCGGCCAGGGAATCAAGCTCGCCTTCCTCAAAAACCTTGATCACCCCGAATTCCCCGTCAAATCCCGGTTTTCTGATCACCTTGTTTTCCCTGATTCGCTGGATCGCCTCGGCCAGCACCGGCGTGAATTGTTTCAGGTCTTCCACCGGGGTTTTGAAGAAGATATTGAATTCGGATCCGAAGCGCGATATCACCTTGGCATACTGGGTCATCACCCCCTTGGTCGCCGGGCCGCAGCCCAGTATTTCACCCAGCACCTCGGCAAGGGGAATGAGGCTCTTGAACCCGGGAGTATCCGGTGCGTAATAGGGTTTGTCCCGATCAGCGAGCTCCATGACCCGGTGGGCAACCCCCACGGTAAGCGGTTTGCCGCACACCGGGCAGACGGCATTTATTTTTCTGGTTTCAAGAGGCTCCAGGCAGACCTGGCATTTCCGGTGCCCATCCATATGGTATTTGCCTTCTTCAGGATAGAACTCTATTGTTTCCTTAAAGCCTTTTTGGGGATCTTTGAGTGCCTCGCGCATGTGGAAAAAATCAAAGGAGGTGGTGAATATATTTGCCTCGCGGCCAAGTTTGGAAGGCGAATGGCAGTCGGAATTTGAGATCAATGAAAACCGGTCAAGGGCCGAGATCATCCGGTTCATGTCCGGATCAGAGGAAAGTCCGGTTTCAAGGGCAAAGATATGCCCGGTGAGATCGCCGAAACAATCTTCAATTGCGTCAAACCCGGATTTTGATCCGAAAAGGGAAAACCACGGCGTCCAGATATGGGCCGGAACCAGAAAGCCTTCCGGTGCTTTTTCAAGGACAATTTCAAGGAGATTTCGCGAATCAAGCCCGAGGATCGGCCGGCCGTCGGATTCGATATTGCCGATGGAGGCAAGTTTTGCATTGATCCGTTCCGCCGACTCAAGATCCGGTGCAAAGATGATATTATGGACCTTTCGCACCTTGTCATGCCTCTTGTAAATACTGCTTATCTCAGCTGAAAGCACGAAGCGCACCGGGATCGGTTCAGGAGCGGTTCCGGGAATCGCCTGCGGGACGTTTTCGTCTTTGAGTTTGAAGAATCCGGGTTCTGCCGGCTCGAGAAGATCCTTGATGCGGCTGAACCAGCCCGGATGGGTGAAGTCGCCGGTACCGATAAGATTGATGCCTTTTATCTGCGCCCAGGAATACAGCCCCGGCAGGTCGCTCAGTTTACTGGTGGCGCGCGAGAAGGGAGAGTGGATATGAAGATCGGCGATGTATTCCATTGTTTCCCAAATCAGGTTCAAACAGCTAAAAGCGTTCAAATGGTTTACGGAAACAGTATAGTAAAAGGTTTGAGGCGGTCTGTCCACGGCATATTTCAGGAAGTTCTTTGGGGGATATTACCTGAGAAAACAGAGGCACATGTTGTGATTATTCCATAAATTTTGTAAAATGAATGAAGTGTGATTATCTTTTCCCTGTTGCCGTTTCGACTCATCAAGAAATACGGCGCTGTTCATCTATAACGAGGAGTATGTATGATGCGAGCATTCAATCTCAAATCCTTTTCCGCTTGTATTCTGATTGTCCTGACGACGTTTTTTCTCTATGCCTGCAGTGGCGGTGGAGATGATCCGGCACCGGTTGTAGCCGTTCCATCGACGCCCACCGGTCTGCAGATCACCTGGGTCGACGACCAGATCACCGTCAGCTGGGATGCAGTCACCGGCGCGACTTCGTATAATCTGTATCAGGCCACGACAACCGGGGTCACCAAGGATAATTATGCATCAAAAGCCGGAGGCACAAAGGTCTCCGGGGTAACGAGTCCCATTGCCAGAACTGGACTCGTCGCCGGAACTACCTATTACTTTGTTGTCACCGCAGTTAACAGCGGCGGTGAAAGCCTAAGCTCAAGCGAGGTTTTAACGACCCCTTTAGCTGTGCCGTCAAATGTGCAGATATCCTGGGCTGACGGCCAGGTCACCGTCAGTTGGAATGCGGTTTCCGGTGCCACCTCGTATAATCTGTACCAGGCCACCGAAGCCGGGGTCACCAGGGATAATTTTGCATCAAAGGCCAGTGGTACTATGGTTTCCGGGGTAACGAGTCCGACTACAAGGACTGGACTTACCAACGGGACCCCCTATTATTTTGTTGTTACCGCAGTTAACAGCGGTGGTGAAAGTCTCAGTTCAAGCCAAGTGTCCGCCGCTCCTCTTTCCGCGCCCACCGGATTTACCCGGGCGGCCGGTAATTTCCAGGTTGCTCTTCTATGGACTGCGGTGACCGGCGCTACTTCATATAATGTTTATTACGACACAACTGCCGGCGTCTCCAAATCCACACTTAACTCAGTTAACGTTGTGACAAGTCCGTATATATTGAGCAGTCTGACTAATGGCACGCCTTATTATCTCGTGGTGACCGCGGTTAACTCTGCCGGTGAAAGCGATGAGTCAACTGAGATTGTTGCCATCCCTAATCCGTATGGTTTCGAGTTTGTACTGGTCCCCGCAGGAGTCTATACCATGGGTAGTCCTGTTGGTGAGCTTGGACATGATTCTTTTGATGAGTATGAGCATCAGGTGACTTTGACCACACCATTTTTTATTACAGCCACAGAGGTGACACAAAAACAATGGCAGGATATAGCGATGACGGCCCCTTCACTTGATAATGCGGGGGATGGTTTTCCTGTGGAAAATATTACATGGGATGAGGCTGCCGGTTTATTGACAACATTAAATATACAAGGTTGGGGGATATTCAGGTTGCCTACGGAAGCTGAGTGGGAGTATGCAGCCCGTGCTGGTTCAACTACTGCATTTGCCAATGGTGAGATTACAGTCACAGGGTCTGGTGCCCCTGATCCTGTTTTGGTTCAAATTGGTTGGTACGGTTACAATTCCGGCAATGTGAAAAAAACTGTTGCAAGCGCAGGTGTTTCCAATGCATGGGGTATCTACGACATGCATGGAAACCTTGCTGAATTAACTAATGACTGGTTTGTGTCTAATCTCGGAACAGATCCGGTTCTTAACCCGACCGGTCCTGGCTCTGGATCTTTCAAGGCTATACGGGGTGGCAATTTTGGAGATGAATCACAGGAATGTCGTTCAGCACACAGGGGAGGGATAGTTGCCCCATCCACAACCAAGAATGGCGCGACCGGTTTCCGGATCGTTCGTGATTTATAATGATCATTACTTGATTTTCTGAATTCATAGAACTATTTTGAAAAGAACGGTTTGGTGGAAGCGCCAGCCGTTCTTTTTTATTTTCAGACATAATTATACAGAGCGTCATAAAAAATTGTGCTTAGACTTATTTTCAATATCGAATATCGAATAAGGAACCGCAGAATTATGAAGGTGTTACTTCGACATTCGACATTGTCCTCAAACAAGACATCGGACGATTGACACCTTGTTCGATATGCTGCGGTTCGCCAACGATTGGCAAACTTATGTCGTTGTGTATAACTATTAATCAGTTGCTAATGAAACCATATCTGGTGGACTCCACCATAACTATTCCCTATACGAGAACAAACCATGACTAATGAAATTATCGACGTCGTAATAGTCGGTGCAGGTCCTGCCGGGCTCCAGGCAGCGCTGCACTCCACCCGCAAAAAAGCAGCCACTATCGTCCTCGGCAAACCACAGAAAAGCAGTATCTATCGGGCGCATGTGGAAAATTACCTCTGTGTCGACGGGGTCACCGAAGGCAGTGAAATGCTCCGGGTCGGCAGAGAACAGGCCCTGCGGTTCGGCGCTGAAACCGTTGAAGAGGACGTGCTGCATATCGTCCAGAAAGATTCTCTGTTTCATATAACCATTGAAAGTGGCCGCGAAATTACCGCAAGAACGATTATTATCGCCACCGGAACTGCCAGGAAAACATTGAAGGTGAAAGGCGAAAAAGAATTGCTTGGCCGGGGTGTGAGTTATTGTGTTGATTGTGACGCCAACTTTTTCCGGAACGCCAAAGTCGCGGTGGTGGGTAACGAGAGCGCCGCTGCAGACGGGGCCCTGACCCTTACCAAGTATGCCTCCGCGGTGACCCTGGTTGCCAAGAGTCTGAACGTATCCGAGGAACTTGCAAAGAAGCTTGCGGAAAGCAGTGTAATTATCCAGCAAGGAACCTGGGTAAAAGAAATTCTTGGTGAAAATGCTGTGCAAGGCCTGCTTCTTGCCGATGACACGACCCTTGAGGTGGAAGGGGTGTTCATCGAACTCGGTGCCAAGGGCGCTGTTGAACTTGCCAATAATCTCGGGGTGCTCCTCGATACCGAGACCTTCACTCACATTCAAACCAACAAGCAGCAGGAAACCAACCTCCCGGGTATTTATGCCGCCGGTGATATCACCGGACATCCCTACCAGATGGCAAAGGCGGTTGGCGAAGGCTGTGTTGCCGGGATGGAGGCTGCGAAATTTGCCAATAAACAGAAAAGGGGAGCGGAAGAATAAAGAAGTTTGTTGTGGGTTCGGGGCGGGATGTTAAACGATTGTCAGGCTCATTGAATGGATTTCCTTGGTTGCCATCATGGATTCAGATTCTAAATATATGGAGATGGCCCTGGAGGAGGCGGCAATGGCTGCGGAACGGGGCGAGGTGCCGGTGGGGGCGGTCATTGTCGATCAGGACGGAGTAATCCTGGCTCAGGACGGCAACCGGAGTATTGAGCTGAGTGACCCCGCAGGTCACGCCGAGATACTGGTCATGCGCGCGGCAGGGGAAAAAACAGGCAATTACCGTCTCGCCGGGCTAAGTCTCTATGTTACGCTTGAACCATGCGTAATGTGTGCCGGGGCTATGGTGCACGCCCGCATCAGCCGACTTATATATGGCGCAAGCGATCCCAAGGCCGGGGCGGTTGAATCGTTATATGGC
Source organism: Pseudomonadota bacterium (assembly GCA_018823135.1). Classification (NCBI taxonomy): domain Bacteria; kingdom Pseudomonadati; phylum Pseudomonadota; species Pseudomonadota bacterium. The sequence goes on along the minus strand of JAHJJF010000059.1, from coordinate 45,416 downwards.
ATTGGCCGTGACGGCAAACTGAATCATGCTCTGGAGGTTACCGGAGGGGTTTGGGCTGATCAGGCATCGAGCATGCTGAAGGATTTTTTTAAGAAACGGCGAGGATGATTCCTGTTTATCGGGTGATTATCCTCAATGGGGAGAGGTGCCGGAGTGGTCATAACGGGGTCGACTCGAAATCGTCTGTCCTGGGAGACCGGGACCGTGGGTTCGAATCCCACCCTCTCCGCCAGGAATTTTTTAATGTTTTTTGGAATATCCTTTGAATTTTCTGGTTAATCGTTTAGAATCCCGGATTCTTATTATCAGGACAGTAATTTTTTTGATGCTGCCCGGTTTTTAATAAGATTGCAGTAAAAGGAGAGGTGACCGAGAGGCCGAAGGTGCACGATTGGAAATCGTGTGTGCGGCAACGTACCGTGGGTTCGAATCCCACCTTCTCCGCCATGAAATACCTGAGTTGGGCGATTTTTGTGTTTGCCGAAGATGCGCGAAAGAATACATGCTGCTATAGTAAACTATGCGGGATGTATTCTGACAGGAAAGCGTAGACTCCGAAGTAGATTCGGTAAAAACGTAAATCCCGGTAGGGTTTTAAATTTTGAAAACTGAAAAGAGATTCTTACCTTTCAACAATAAATTGGTTTTCAAAATTTAAAACGCACACTTCAGTAAATTGGATTACGGTTATGATAGCCGGGTCCTGCGCAACAAAGGCTCGCAAACTCCGCCAGGTCCGGGAGGAAGCAACGGTAGCGAACCCCTTTGTGTGTTGCAGGGGTGCCTGGCTATCATTTTTTTGAATACCGGCAGATGTTATCAATCTGCCTTGTCCTCGCTATTTCAGCGGATTTAACTACAGCTGAAAAAAGTTCTTCCGTGCATCATTATCAACCTCTGCTCGTATTCAGGATTAACGTGTGGTAATTTATTCTTGCCAATTACCGGCGGATAGGTTGGAATAATAATCAGGCCAGCTGTAGTTTAGCTTCGAGTAAAAAAAATCACTTAGGTTGAAGATGTGTCCTATTTAGTTCTTGCCAGGAAATGGCGCCCCCAGATTTTTGAAGATGTAGTCGGGCAGACCCCTGTTGTCAGGACGCTCAAAAATGCCCTTGCCCGAAACCGGGTGGCCCATGCGATGATTTTCAGTGGCGTCAGGGGGGTAGGGAAAACCACCCTTGCGCGGATCATGGCCAAGGCGATGAATTGCACCGGAGAGGGGCCCCCGCCATGCAATAGCTGTGAATCCTGCCTGGAAATTACCAGGGGCTCGGCAATTGACCTGCATGAGATCGACGGCGCATCCAACCGCGGCATTCAGGAAATTCGCGAACTTAAAGAGAATATCCGTTTTTTTCCGGTCAAGGGCCGCTATAAAATCATCATTATTGATGAAGTGCATATGCTCACAGCCGAAGCCTTCAATGCTCTGCTCAAGACCTTGGAGGAGCCTCCTGAACATGTTTTTTTCATGTTTGCCACAACCGAACTCCATAAAATTCCCATCACGATTCTTTCGCGCTGTCAGCGCTACGAACTGAAGCGCATCCCCTTTGTTGAACTTGTTTCGTTTTTTGAAAAAATCTCTGAGCAGGAGAAGGTGAAGATCTCGCAGACCGCTCTTGAGATGATTGCAAAAGAGGCGGAAGGGAGTGTGCGAGACGGCTTGAGTCTCCTTGACCAGGTTTTTTCATTCGGCGGCAATGAAGTAAAGGATGAAGATGTGACTCAGGTTCTGGGGCTTGTTGACCGCAGCATCTTTGGAGCTATCGCCAGGGCCATTCTTGAAAGCGATCTCGGCACGGCGCTTAAATTCCTTGATGACAGCTTTACGGCAGGGATTGATCTCAAACGCTTTATGAATGATTTGCTGCTTTATTTCCGGGCGTTGCTGATCATCAAGACCAGTGCCAATCCTGAAGAACTGCTTGATCTGGCCGATTTGGAGTTCAGGGCGATGAAGGATCTGGCCGCAAACCACGAAGCTGAAACCCTGTACCAGCATTTTTATCTGCTCTTGAAAGGGGTTGAGGAAATGCATTATTCGCAGCATCCTAGAATGGTGCTCGAAATGACATTTATCAAAGCAACCAGGGCGGGGCAGATTGTGCCGGTTTCCACATTGCTCGAAAAAGTGGATGCACTGCTCTCTGGACGCGGTATCAGCGCTGAGGAACCCGAAGCGGCCGCGGCCCCGGTACCTGAAAAAAAAACAGCAGTGATCCAGTCAGAGCGGCAAGGGTCTCCTCCTGAACCGATAGTCGAGCCGCTGAAAACAATTGTAAGCCATGAAGATGTCAGCCTCAGCCCTGATGATGTTCCTGAAGAAAATTCTGAAGACGAAGACGACCTGCAGGAATTTGAAGAGATAACGCCTGAACAAATCACTCCTGTGGCAGTTCATGTTCAGAAAAAGGATATTCGAGCGAATTGGGACGGGTTCATTGATTATGTCATGGATCGGAAAAAATGGATGGCGCATGTCCTCAGGCTGTGTTCTAGCGCCCGGGAAGAAGGATCTGACCTTATCCTGAAATATGATGAGAGAACCGACTGCAAGGTCCTTCAGGAACCGGAAAATTTTAAATTGCTCACGGAGTTTGCTCAGGATTTTTTTCAAAATGAGTTTTCCGTGAAAATAAATGTCCGCGGCAATAGTCTTGATGCCGAAAAGGAAACCGACGGCCCTCAGGAAGGCAGACGCGCCCTTGCCAATGACCCCATGGTTCAGATGACCACGGAAATATTCGGCGGCCAGGTTGTGGGCATTCGCACCGGACCCCGCAGCAGATAGTAAACGGTCCCATGGCGGCGCATTTGCAGTGTCATCAACCTGTTTGCATACTGAAATGTATAGCAAACAGGTCTCTTCCTTGCAACTACACCACCCTGTGACCGTTTACAGCATAGGATCCAAGCGTGTTTGTGGTGGTTTCACTCCGTGAGCTGTTGCTGGAAAATAAGTTTTTGCTAACAGTCTACAGTCTAAACAGCTTACCAACCTAATTAAAAGGTGTAACTTATGGATATGAGTCAGATAATGAAGCAGGCCCAGGAATTCCAGAAAAATCTGGCAAAATCCCAGGAGGAGCTTGCGGGCAAGAAGGTTTCTTCCTCAGTGGGTGGCGGCATGGTCACCGCAACAGTAAATGGCAGGCACGAGCTGATTTCCCTGGTCATCGAAAAAGAGGTCATTGACCCGTCTGACCCGGTGATGTTGCAGGATCTGGTGATGTCAGCAGTAAACGATGCAATGCGAAAAGCGGGAGAGCTTGCTAAATCCGAATTGGGCAAACTGACCGGCGGAATGAATATCCCCGGTCTGTTTTAATGCGTTCACCGATCCTGCTATGATGAATATTCTTCCTGCAGCCCTGGACAGACTTATTGCCGATCTCAGTCGTCTTCCCGGAATCGGTAAAAAATCCGCGACACGCCTGGCGCTTTACATTCTCAGGAGGCCCGCCGATGAAGCCCGGAATCTGGCCCGGGACCTGGCCGAGCTCCATGAAACTATCCGGTTATGCGCCAATTGTTTTGCCTTCTCGGAATCGGAACCATGTGCTATCTGCAGTGATACCCGGCGCGATTCGAAAATCGTCTGCGTCGTGGAGGAATCTGCCGATCTTATTGCCATAGAAAAAACCGGCGCCTTCCGCGGGCAATATCATATTCTGCACGGCGCGCTTTCGCCAATGGATGGAATCGGCCCTGAAGAGATAAAAATCAATGCGTTGCTTGCAAGGGTCAGACGTCATAAAATAGAGGAGGTGCTGATCGCAACCAGTTCCACTGTGCCCGGTGAGGCGACTGCCGCCTATCTTGTGCACAGACTTTCAGCGGTTCCGGTGAAAATTACCAGGCTGGCCTTTGGGATTCCCATGGGAATGGATATTAAATATGCCGACGAACTTACCCTCTCAAAGGCAATAGAAAGCAGGAAGGCAGCTGAAATATAACCGAAGGATCTTGCATCGTAAAATTCCGGAATTCCCTTGACATGGCATGCAATAGTTGGTATTTGAATTCCCTTTGGTTAGCTTGATTGTTACGTTGAAGCATCTCTTTGAAGAAGACGATATATAGGCGCGTAGCTCAGTTGGTTAGAGCGCTTGCTCGACACGCAAGAGGTCGGCGGTTCGAATCCGCCCGCGCCTACCATTTTTTTATGTAAGTCTGGAGCTTCGCAATGGTAAGACCACTGCGAAGTTTCCTGTTTCAGGATAGGGGTTTTTGTTGAACCCGAATAAAGAAAACAGGTGTTGTGCATGAGTGAGATTACACTCTCGATACCGGATGGAGATTCAAGGACTTTTCCGGCAGGAATTACCGCTGAAGAAGCTCTAAGGGATTTGCTTTCCAAAAAGCAGCGCAAGAAGACCGTTGCCGTTAAAATCAACCAAGAAATCTGCGATCTTTCCCGGGCTTTGAGTGCCGATACAGAACTTGTGCCGGTTTTTGATGACACCGATGAGGGTCTTGCGATCATTCGGCACAGCGCTGCCCATGTCATGGCCCAGGCGGTTATCGATTTGTATGGATCGGATGTAAAGGTTGCAATCGGTCCTTCGATTTCGGACGGCTTTTATTACGATTTTGATAACGTCACCTTTACCCCGGACGATTTTGAAAAGATCGAAGAAAGAATGCTGTCGATCATCGGCTCGGCCAATGCATTTGTGCGGAAAGAAATTTCCTTAGCCGATGCAATACAGATGTTTGAGCAGGCGGGTCAGGGCTTTAAGGTGGAACTCCTTAAAGAGATGGAACTGGAGACGGTTTCCACTTATCAGCAGGGTGGATTTGTCGATCTCTGCCGCGGCCCCCATGTGCCGCATACCGGCTGGATAAAGGCCTTCAAGCTGATCAAGGTTGCCGGCGCTTACTGGCGCGGCGATGAAAAGAATCAGATGCTGCAGCGTTTATACGGAACAGCCTTTGCTGATCCAAAGGCATTAAAGAAATATCTCGATAATCTTGAGGAAGCCAAAAACCGCGATCACCGGAAACTCGGCCGCGAGCTTGAGCTTTTCACCATTCAGGACCAGATTGGACCGGGCCTGATCCTCTGGATGCCAAAAGGGGCGATGCTCAGGAAAATTATCGAAGACTTCTGGAAGGACGAGCATTATCGCAACGGCTATGAATTACTCTATACACCGCATATAGCCAAGCGCGACCTCTGGCAGACCAGCGGCCATCTTGATTTCTACGGTGAAAACATGTACGCGGCCATGGATATTGATGGAGTGAGCTATCAGATCAAGCCGATGAACTGTCCTTTTCATATAGCAATTTATAAGGCGGCCAAAAGAAGTTATCGGGAATTCCCGATCCGCTGGTGTGAACTGGGCACCGTGTATCGTTACGAGCGCACCGGAACTCTGCATGGTTTGATGCGGGTCAGGGGATTTACCCAGGACGACGCCCATATTTTCTGCAGGGTGGATCAGCTTGAAGGGGAGATTTTCAACATTCTTGATCTGAACTTGAGCGTCCTCAAGACCTTTGGTTTTGATCAGTACGATATTTATCTCTCCACGCGGCCTGAAAAATATGTCGGAAACGATGAGCATTGGGAGAAAGCCACTGAGGCGCTCAAGCTTGCCCTTGAAAAAAAGGGCCTGGCGTATGAGATAGATCCCGGCGAGGGTGTTTTTTACGGACCCAAGATTGATATCAAAATCAAGGATGTTCTGGGGCGTTCCTGGCAGTGCTCGACAATTCAGGTTGATTTTAATCTTCCTGAACGTTTTGAAATCGGTTATACCGGCGAGGATGGCAAAGAACATCAGCCGATCATGATTCATCGGGCTTTGATGGGTTCGCTGGAACGTTTTTTTGGCGTGATGATCGAGCATTATGCCGGCGCATTTCCAGTATGGATGGCTCCTGCTCAGGCGAGGGTTCTTAATATTACTGATTCTCAGCTGGGATATGTTGACGAGGTCTATAATGAACTCCGTCAAGCAGGGGTTCGGGTTGAAAAGGATATCCGAAACGAGAAGTTGAATTATAAAATTCGAGAGGCGCAGCTTAAAAAAATACCCTTCATGTTGATTGTCGGCGACAAGGAAATGGAGTCCCGCACTGTTACGGTCCGTTTACGGGATGGCAAGAATCTTCCGGCAATGACAATTGATGAGTTTGCAGGGATGATTCGTCAAGAGGTTTCGGGTAAGATTTAAGTTACCTGTTGCGAAATAAATGAAATCAAGCTAAATTATTGCGTTTTAATTTTTATTGTTTTATTTGCGGACCAAAAAAATGATTGTCGGAAGTATAAAAAACTCGATTCTGACAAATATTACGCCTGTAAAATAATTGATTTTATTTGGTCCTGTTGATACCTTCGGGACTTTGTAGGAATGTAACAATTATTGGGAGGTAGGAGTATTAAAGGCAAAAAAAAGAGTAGTAGCAAGGGCCGGGAAATCCGTGCCCGGGTTGGTAATCTGATCCGATGTGATGCGGTCAGGCTCATTGATGAAGAAGGCGGTCAGCTTGGTGTTGTTTCCGTTCCAGATGCATTGGCAAAAGCGGAACTGGCGGGATTGGACCTTGTGGAGGTGTCCCCAACTGCGGATCCTCCTGTCTGCCGGATAATGGATTACGGTAAGTTCCGTTACGAGCAGAGTAAAAAACAGCAGGAAGCAAAAAAGAAGCAGGCGGTTGTCGAAGTCAAAGAAATAAAACTTCGACCGAAAACGGAAAAACATGATCTTGATTTCAAGGTCAGGAACATTAAAAAATTCCTGGCGCAGAAAAACAAGGTAAAGGTGACCCTCCGTTTCCGGGGCCGTGAAATAGTTTACGCAGACAGTCTCGGCTTGGACGTACTAAAGAAAATAGCCGAAGATCTGGGAGAAGATGCGGTTATTCTACAGGAGCCGAGAATGGAAGGCAGACAGATGGTCATGTATGTCGGGCCCAAGTGATTTTTTTTTGCTCCTGTCTGATTTATATATAATTTGTAATTTGTCGGTCTTGCAAAATTACTATGCGAGTTTAAATCGTCGGCTGAGGTGGTAGCCGATACCGACGTTGTTTATGCCGTAGCTAATTGAAATTATTAGGTGGCATTTGAAACTAATTATTTTTTAACGAAAGCTTTTGTAATTTGAATGGAGAATGTCATGCCGAAGATGAAAACCAACAGAGCGGCGGCAAAACGTTTTAAAGCCAGCGGCACCGGGAAGATCGTCCGCAATAAGGCTTATGCCAGCCATATCCTTACCAAGAAATCAACCAAACGAAAGAGAAATTTACGCAAGTCCGGCATCGTTGACCCGACCAATGTCAAGGCTGTTAAGAGAATGCTGCCATACCTGTAAAATGAACAGGGTATGTGCCGGAAGTGATTTAATGACATATAAAGGAGAAGTCTAATGCCCAGGGTAACACGCGGCTTTAAAGCACGCCACAGAAGAAACAAAATATTGAAAATGGCCAAAGGCTATATCGGTGCCAGGCATCGTCTTTTTAAGACAGCCACTGAGGCGGTTGACCGCGCGCTGGTTTACGCCTATCGTGATCGTCGTACCAAAAAACGTGATTTCCGTAGATTATGGATTGTAAGAATCGGCGCTGCTGCACGCTTGAACGGTATTTCGTACAGCACTTTGATCTGCGGGTTGAAAAAAGCTAATATTGAGTTGGACCGCAAAGTTCTATCCAATATGGCTATTTTGGATCCCAAGGCATTTTCACAGGTTACTAAACTGGCGACCGCATAATCCACCAGGCACTGTTTGGGTTCTTTGTTGAAATTATCTGCACAGGTTGGCTAAAAGACCCCACGCGCAGAAGGCTGAAGCTGATTTGGTTTTGATTCTAAAAGAGTCTTATGCTTGAAGGGTAGAGTGAAAACTTACCGGCTTTGCCGGATTATAACAGCCCCCCTGTTGTTGATTTAAAGACAAGCCGGAAACTTTTTTTCGTTTCTGGCTCGTATTTTTTTAAGCCACAATACATACTTGCTAATACCATCCGCTATGGAAGAAGAACTCCTTCGCCTGAAAACCGAAGCCCTTGACAGCCTTGCCGCCTGCACCGATGCAGGGGAGCTGGAGCCCTTCAGGGTTCAATATCTCGGCCGTAAGGGCGGCGCCATAACCCTTTTGATGCGAAAGCTGGGGGAAGTGTCCGCTGAAGACAGACCCAGGCTTGGTCAGCTGGCAAATGCGATCAAGAAAGAAATTGAGAGCAGATTAGCCGAAACCGCCACAGCTCTTGAGGTCGGCACTGCAGCCGTAAAAGGCGTCAATGTCGCGCTTCTGGCGGATATGTCTCTGCCGGGCAGGTCTCATGCCTTCGGCAAGCTGCATCCGGTTACGCAGATAATGGAGGAAGTCTGCGGTATCTTTGAAGGGCTTGGTTTTTCCGTAGTTGAAGGGCCGGATGTTGAGACGGATTTCTATAATTTCGAAGCGCTCAATATTCCCCAACATCATCCGGCCCGCGACATGCACGACACTTTTTATATCAGTGAGTCCATCCTGCTGCGCACCCATACCTCGCCCATGCAGATTCGGGCCATGGAAACCCAGAAGCCGCCGCTTAAAATAATTGCTCCAGGCAAAGTCTATCGCTGCGATTCCGATATCACTCATACTCCAATGTTTCATCAAGTTGAGGGTTTTCTGGTGGATAAAAAAGTTTCTTTTGCGGACTTGAAGGGTGTGCTCTCGGTATTTATTGCCAGGATGTTTGATAAGCAGACCGCCATTCGTTTCAGGCCGAGCTTTTTCCCCTTTACCGAACCCAGCGCTGAAGTTGATATCGCCTGTGTGATCTGTAAAGGCAAGGGTTGCCGGGTCTGTAAGCAAACCGGTTGGCTGGAGATTCTTGGAGCAGGGCTTATAGATCCGGAAGTCTTTCGGATGGTGGGCTATGATCCGGAAGAATATTCGGGATTCGCCTTCGGACTCGGTATCGAACGGATCGCCATGTTGAAATACGGGATTAATGATATCCGGCTGTATTATGAAAACGATCTACGTTTTCTGTCGCAGTTTTAACGCGGTACCATGGACTTTTTAAGAGTAAACTTAAGACCGACGACTGTCTGCCCATGAAATTTACCACAGAATGGCTTTCGCAATATATTGACTCCGGCCTGACCGCAGCTGCATTGTCCCACCGGCTTACCATGGCCGGTCTTGAGGTTGATTCGGTGTGCGAACTTTTCCGGGATTTGGGCGATACGGTCAAGGTTGCAAAAATTCTTTCCGCTGAAAAACATCCTGATGCCGACAAATTAACGGTTTGTACTATTCAGGTGGGCGCTGAGAACAGGAGAGTTGTCTGCGGTGCTCCCAATGCCCGTGCAGGTATGCTTACCGCCATTGCTCTGCCAGGGGCGGTTCTGCAAAATGGACTCATCATAAAGAAAAGTAAGATCCGTGGCGAGATTTCCGAAGGTATGCTCTGTTCGGAAAAAGATTTAGGTGTCAGCGAAGATCATTCCGGGATCATGGAAATTCCCGGGGATTTCGAAAGCGGCGTATCCCTGGTTGATGTGCTGGGCCTTGCTGATACCGCCATTGAAGTCGATCTGACTCCCAACCGCCCGGATTGTGCCAGCGTTATCGGTATTGCCCGTGAGGTCGGCGGCTTTGTGAACAAAAAAATAAATCATCCGGTCCAGGGTCCTCTGCCGGAATTGACCGGGGAAAATATCCCTTTTTCCGTTGATGTCTTGGACCAGGAAGCCTGCCCACGCTATGCGGCCCGGATGCTCAAGGGTGTAACCATCGGCCCTTCACCCTGGTGGCTGAAAAAACGGCTTCTTGCCGTGGGGCAGCGGCCGATCAATAACATTGTTGATGTTACTAATTTTGTGATGCTTGAATTAGGGCAACCGCTTCATGCCTTTGACTTTGATATGTTGCACGGTGGAAAGATTATTGTCCGCAACGCCAAACCCGATGAGAAAATTATATCCCTTGACGGCACAGAGCGTCAGCTCGACTCCGAGATGCTGATGATCTGCGATGCGGAAAAACCTGTGGCAATAGCCGGAGTCATGGGTGGCAAAGGATCACAGGTAACAGATGACACCATAAATATCCTTCTTGAAAGCGCTTATTTCTCGCCGATCAGCATCAGGCGGACGGTGCGCAGCTTGAATATGGGCACGGATTCCTCCTATCGTTTTGAGCGGGGCGTTGATCCCGAAGGTATCCCTGTTGCACTGGAGCGGGCTATCCGGCTCATGCAGGAAATTGCCGGCGGTGAAATTGTCGTAAACGGTGTTGACTGCTGCGGCGCAATACCAGCTCAGCCAAAACTTTCACTTCGCGTGCAGCGGGTCTGCGATATGCTTGGCATGGAGATTTCCGCCGATGTTATTTCAGAGCTTCTGCAAAGTATCGAGTTTGATGTAGTAAAAACCAACGGAAAGGTTCTGACGATAGAGCCTCCGAGTTTCAGGGTTGATATCGAGCGTGAAATAGATTTGATCGAAGAGGTGGCGCGGCTTGTAGGCTACAATAATATCCCGATATCCCTTCCGGTGTCGCCCATGAGTTTTCCTGAAACCGGCACCGGCCGCCGGCTCCGGAAGAAGGTTGCTGATATCATGACCGCCCTGGGATTTTATGAGGCGATCAATTACAGTTTCGTTTCTGAGAATCATTTTGATATGCTGGGCCTTGATAAAAATGACTCCGGCAGGGACTGCGTCCGATTGATGAATCCACTTGCCGAGGACCAGAGCGTCATGCGCAGGAGTCTTGTGCCAGGCCTTCTAGAAAACGTCAAACGCAATATCAATCATCAGAATGTCGATGTCCAGCTGTTTGAGCTGGGAAAAGTTTTTATACCAACAAAAGATCCGCAACCACTTGAGGAACAACGCCTCACAGCGATGATCAGCGGCAGGCGCAACCAGGGTTTTCCTCTGCTTTATGCCGGGACGGAAAAAGCAGATCTTTATGATTTGAAAGGTGTAATCCAATCGCTGTTGCATGCATTACGTTTAGATACTGTTTCTTTTGCGGCTGATGAGCAAAAACTGCCGTATGCCAAGGATGGAAACTGTTTATATCTTAAGGCTGCCAAGGTAATTATCGGTTGCTTCGGATATATTGCCAAGGATGTTCTTAAGGAGTTCGGAATCAAACAGGATGTGCTGTTTATGGATCTGAGCCTTACGCGGATTTCCGAACTCAAAGCCCGGTCCAAGGCATTTGAGCCCCTCCCAAGGTTCCCGGCGGTAAAATGGGACATTGCCGTCGTTGTTCCCGAAGCTGTGGGCGGCGGTGAATTGCTGCAAACAATTTCCGACTTTGATAATCCTTTGGTTGAGAAAGCGGAAATTTTTGATATCTTCAGAGGTAAGTCCGTTGAACACGGATATAAAAGTGTCGCGGTATCCATAACCTATCGATCCAGGGAGCAAACTCTGGAGGATGACATGGTTGCCGCGGTTCATAAAAATATTACTAATTTACTTGTATCCCGTTTTCAGGGTAAGTTACGTGAGGTATAGTGGATTTATGAAACGATCAAATCTGACCCGTAAGGAACTGGCAAAAGCAATTCATGAGACCATGGGTTTTTCTCAGCGTGGTGCCGGCGAACTTGTTGATTCTGTTTTTTCTAAATTAAAGCAGAAACTCCTTAATGAAGAATCCGTAAAGCTTGTACATTTCGGTACATTTAATGTCAGAAACAAGTCATCTCGGACCGGGAGAAATCCCCGTACCGGAGAGGCTATGGAAATAACCAAGAGAAGTATGGTGACTTTCAAGCCTTGCAAGGGATTGCGGAAAAAGATTAATAACGAAAAAAAGCCGTAGGCATTTTCTTAGTTTCGCGTCAATCTTTACACCGTCTTCAGACGGTCAGCTTTCAGCCAGTAGTATGTTCGTTGTCCAGGCACAAAGGGGCAAAGGGGCAAAGGGGCAAAGGCACAAAGTTGTTGCAGGTGTTCTCGTTGAGGTGAATTTTTAATGAAATCGTAGATAGCGAATGTAATGAGACTTCGAAAAGACCGATTTCATCGACGAGCCTGGTAACATGTTTTTTTTCTTGGGGGTGTAAAGGTTGGGAACCGAGACCTCGCAGAGCATTCCGGAGAAGAATTATTTTAAAATCAGTGAAGTCTGCCGGCTCACCGGAGTCAAGCAGCATGTACTTCGCTATTGGGAATCGGAATTCGCCATCATCAAACCTCAGCGGGCGTCTTCCAAGCAGCGCCTGTACCGAAAGGTTGATGTAGAAAATATTCTGCGGATTAAAAGACTGCTCAAGGTGGAAGGCTTTACGATCCCCGGTGCCAGGAAATTTCTGGCGGAAAATCTCGAGCCGCAACCCAAAATCCAGTCCGGAAACCAGATCGAATCCAAAAAGCAGCTCTTTAGGGAAATAAAGACAGAGCTTGCGGATTTAAAAAGTTTGCTTGAGAAATCAAAGGAAGATTGACAGAGTTCAAGCCGCCTGTTAAGTAAGGCGTTCTTTGAGTGCTGAGTGCTGAGTGCTGAGTGCTGAGTGTTGAAGATACTGTACTCATTTCTCATCACTCATTACTCATAACTATTTTTTTACAATCGGGATGTAGCGCAGTCTGGTAGCGCACTTGAATGGGGTTCAAGGGGCCGGAAGTTCGAATCTTCTCATCCCGACCAGTATTAGCAAGGGGTTACGGTTTTCCGTAATCCCTTTTTTTGTGGTTTTCCGAAAAAAAATCCGAAAAAAATCTGTGCGTTGACTTGATTGAAACTTTATTGTAAGATCCTGTCACATAAATGACCTAAGCGTTTTTCAAATTTTACTTCTATATTCAAATGGCTAATAAACATAAAAAGAATAAACACCAAAAAAGCAAAAACAAAAGCGTTAATCTTGGTTTAGGGACGAGTGAGCAGGGAAATGTTCCAGTCAAAAAAGATGAATCTGCGAATGAGGATGTTGATGGAGAAAAGTTGACTGGTTTATGCCATAAAACTTTAAGCCCCCCCTTTTATACTCTCAGAAATTTCTTAGATGCGGAATACGGTGTGATTTTAGGCTATGGCTTTTATCACCTAGCAGAACAATTGGTATTACTTAAAAATATTTTTAGAACTTCACATTTAAAATTTCCTGAAAAATTTTTCCTTGCCCTAGATGATTTGATATTAAATCATGAATTTTGGACTGAGATTGGCTCCTTGGTTTTTATGATTACTCTTTTTGTTATTTTGGTAGATGATTATGCGCGAGGTAGACTGATCAATTATTTAGCTCCTTGCAGGACTATTGGTAGATTTGGTTTAGATGTAATTATACCTTTCTTCTTTGGTTTAGGCTTTCTGCTCATTAGTGAGAAAAGCTCATTTATGTTTTTTTCAATAGGGATTGCCTTTTTCGTTGGCGCATTGTGGTCTAACCGAGTTATAGAGGAATCTTATGAGTGGCAAGAAATATTTGATCAATGTATTTTACCGACTAGGTCATCGTCAAATGAGAAAAATCATTTAAGTGCAGCGAGAATTGAAGATGAGTCGGGGTGGCTACTATATAGAAATCGTTTGAAATATATTATTCGGAGCCACCTTTGTTATGGGTTTTTATTGCTTGCTTCTACTTTTTATATACTTATAGTTGATATACATAAAGAGCATTGGCTATTTTATTCCGTGGCCTTATTGCTGTCATATTGGTTGTTTGAAACCCTTCGTTTTAAAGCCGAAGTTGGTTTTGTCCTGGAAGTTGATGAAAAAACAACAGAGAAGTATCCAGCTGTCATGAAAACTATTGTATGGATTCCACGAATTTGTCATATTTTGATTTTAGATAAAATTTTTAAAAAAAAATAATATATTGACATCGTATACTTGTTCAATATGCTATAATAAATATAAATGGAGAGAACTGGATGAAAGATTTATTTATTATATTAGCTATATTAAATTCTATTGGGGCTATAATAACCGGGTATATGACATGTAAATTTGGTTTTTATGATCACCCTAAAGAAATTAAGAGACAAAGGGAAAATCTTGAGCACCTATTTTAGTCGATACACAGATCCTACCTTATTAAATTATAGCAGTTGCTCTTTATTTGCTTTAATTCCTGGAACTACCTCGTAGCATTCACATTTTTAGGTTTACGGTCATACACTTCGACCATGGCGGCGGTTTTATGCCCTGAGGCGAGTTGTTTATCTCCTTCGAAGTCTGACACGCCTTTTGCTTTCAGATCATGGAAGGTGAAACGTTCTTCAAGCCCTTTTTCCAAACATCGATGGATAAGGCGTTGCCATGCCGATTTAAAGGCATGCTCTTTGATCCTAAGTCCATGTTTGTTGTGAAGTATGTATTTCCTCCAAGAAACGCCTTTAAGCTTCTGGGCGGCCTTAATAGCAGCCTTCAATCTTGGCGACCAAGTAATGATTTGAGTTTTACTTTTCTTGGATCGTTGCAGAAGCAATCCATCTTCAAGAAGGTTTGTGTCTTGAAGGTCGAGAATTTCTCCAAGACGGGCTCGACATAAAAAGGCAATTTCCATTCCTATAGGGATATAGGGTGGGGCGGTCTTAATCGCTAACTTGTAAACAAGTTTATATTCATCGTCTGTTACGTATCTATCTCGTGGTGTTTCTTGTATTTTACGGACACCAAGACAAGGATTTTCTCCGCAGATGTCTCTTTCTCTGGCCCAAGACCAAGCCATAGAGATAAGGGCAATTTCCCTGTTTCCCATAATTGGGGCTGTTTTTGCCCGTTTATCTAAATATTTTCGAATAAGACCAGGGGATATTAGTTTTAAAGGTAAAGTCCCAAAATTTCTGCCATCCCTTAATTGTGTGGAGCAGATAATATTTTTTTGATATTCCATCACCTTTCTTGTTGAGGACGCTAATTTTCCATATTGATCAGAGATTGTATATTCATTGAGTAACCACCGTAGGGTATTTCTTTCTTGTCCTGTGATGGTTTCATATGCTGACCAGATTTCAGCGAAACTGGCTTTTTCATTACAAAGTCTGATTTCTTTACCGAGCTTTCCATCTTCATAAGGTCTCCATATGTAGCGACCCTTAGCAAGATAGACATAAGGTGGTAATTTCTCGAATTCCTTTTTTCGTTTCCTTCCCATATCACATAAACTCCAATTCAGAATTTTGAGTTGGATCTTGCAATCCCAAGGATTGATTGACTGCATCCATAGTTGTCCAGATTTGTCCCTTATTCCCGATATGGAAACTGATTTTCAGATTCCGCAGACATCTTTCCAGGGCAGCACGTTTTTTGTAACCCGTTGCCTGCATTAAATCTTTTTCTGTAACTATGGATACAGTCATGGTCGGTGGAATTAAGTTTGATTCTCTTGCCCGCTTTCAGGGGTGAGTATCTTTTCGTCAATAAATTGAATTTTGTTATCATTGATTTTGCGCTGCATGTTTTGGATAAACTCAGAAGGATTTTCTGAAAATTGTTCACGGATATCGTTTTCAATAATTCCCTGGGTTGTATTAATGATTTTTTCAATGTCATCAGGTTTGCATTCGTAAAGAACTGATATAGACTTCCCCACGCCGGCAAACAATTTTCTTAGCCTTAGTTCATCTTTTAAGCTGTAAACCTTCGATCTTTTCACAATAGTGTCACCATCCCATTCAAGACTCTGGATGAACTCCCATAGAGGATGAATTACAGCTCTTGACTGGTTATGGTTTCTATCGACTGGGTTGAGTGTGAGTTGGCTCCACTCTAAAGAGAGATATTGCCAGAGAGATGTAAGGGTGTTTTCAAGATTCTCAAGAGTATTTATTGAGGGTTTAAACTCTCGAAGAACAGGTCTTCTGACTTGGAATTCGATTCTTGTTACAGCCGCGTTTTCTAAAGATTTAAGGCGCCAAATATCTTTAAACGCCTTTTGTTTATTATTTTGATTTTGCAGCTCCATGATTTTGTCATAAATTCGAAGCATCAGGTTGCCTTTACCCTGGGTGATGCCAGTGAATTTCTTATGGTCATAATTTGAAGTGAATTTATGCGCCCTTGATATCCAGTGATCTTGATCTGATATTGGGAGGGAATTGATGTCAACATTGAGCAGATCGACTGCCAGGTGAACTTCAGAGACAATTTCTTTAACGATTGAGCCGCTAAAGATAGAAAGTATCTTTTTAAGATCTGAATACAGTTTTTTGTAACCAGGGCTCCAACAAGAAATTGAGCCGATTTCAATTCTTACATTGGGGGTTCTGTCATTGTGTTTGCGGCGATTAAGAAGGACGGAGATATCTCCGGATATTAACCGATAGGTATACCTACTGGTTCCTGTCCGCATACAATTAAAATTGAAACCTTCAATTTCAACGGGGATTGAATCGTTTTCACCTTCTTGAGCTTTTTGTTTAATAACTTCCAAACGATCTAAAAAAGCTGGATTTCGCCAGAAAACATTAAGTCCTACCTTTAACTTATCAAAGCACATGACTACTCTGGGGGCACATGTTATTCGGGTTTGTGCCTCTTCTGAATTTACCTGGGTCAATTTATTAACTGAATACGCCATTTCCGTCCTCCTTGTTAACTGATGATTTTTCTTGTTTTATTTGATTATTTTGCTAAACACTAATTAGAAGCATGCAATAATTTATTTATACGCGCCTTTTTTGGCGTATGCAACTAAAAAATACGCCTATTGTGGCGGTAATTGGCGGGGCGTTGAATTTTTTCCTGAAAAATCAAATTGTTAGAGGGTAATTTAAAAATGAAATTTTTTGACAAACTTATAGAAATCAGAAGAACTGCGAAGAAGAGCCAAAAGGAAATGGCAGAGGATTTGGGAATCGGCTACAGGACTCTTCAAAGGTATGAAGAGGGTAAGAATATCCCTAAAGGTCTAGGCTTCTTTCTTGAACTTATTAATATGGGGTATAGCCTTGATTGGTTATTCACTGGTGATGGTGAAAAACATAGATTTGTTAATCCTGAATTTGCACCAATCTTAAGAGAAATCAACTTATGGCTTGATGTGATATCTAAAAAGGATGAGGGCTATAACGATTGGTTTAGAATAGAATTTTGCAAACGTTTTCCAGAATTTGTGGAATGGACGGAGAATGATGGCTCAGAAAAGATTAATAGTATCAGAAGACATTATCTTTAATACCTTGAAATTAGTTCGGTTTGTATCAGGTGGACTGTGAAAATAAAAGAAATGGATTTTCGGGAAGTCAACAGATTGGATTTTTCATATTGTTTTAACTAAATTAAAATTGATGTATTTCAATTGCACACAAAAGGGGGGAGGGGCACCAGCTTGAAGCTGGTAAACCCTCCCCCCTTTTGTGTGCTTGGCTATGATCGTAAGCCGTGACAATAAATTTTAAAATTGCTGGGCCAAAGACTGCGGAAAAGGGCAGCAGGATTTTCTAGTGTTTCAGTTATGGAATGAGATTTCTGATGGGTTTATTCATTTGATTGTTATTGACAAGCCCTATCAATCTGTTACTTTTTTTGTGAGTATGAAATCAATGATCTATAAAGGCATATTTTGAGAATAAAGCTGTTTTGGAAATATGATGACTGAACCGAAGAGGAAAATAATTAAGTATGGTGTCCCTGTAATTGCACAAGTTGCTGCTGGATACGATTTTTAGTGATATGGAAGGGGCGGGTGCACTGAGGTCGCAATTATAGGGAGCTGGTGGATTATTATAATTATTGCGAAGTGATTTATAGGAGAGCATATAGATGTCCACAGATGTCGATATCGAGGAGCTCAGGGAACAAAAAATTTGTTGTGATTGTGTGGGGGAAGATTTTCTTGGTGATCAAATCTCCAACACCGGAAAGAATGCGACATGCTCTTATTGTGCTGAAAAGGAGAAATGTATCAGCGTTGAAGAGCTATCCGAGCGTATCGAAACCGCCTTTGATCAGCACTACTATCGAACCTCAGATCAACCAACGCCTTTACAATACTCAATGTTGTCGGACAGGGAATCCAACTATGAATGGTATCGTGAAGGTCAAGAGGTTGTCATGGCAATCATGGATGCGGCAAGTATCCCAGAGAAAGCCGCTTCCGATATCCAGAAAATACTTGAAGAAAAATACGATGACTTTGACTCTGCCGCCATGGGCGAAGAAACGGAATTTTCTCCCGACTCACATTACGAAGAAAGTGGAGTGGATGGTGGGCGTTGGTGGGCTGATTGGGAGGAATTCCAGCGTTCACTGAAAACAGAGTCCCGTTTTTTCAACAGATCCGCTTCCAGTCTCTTAGAGGAAGTATTTAACGGAATAGACTCGATGCGGACTCAGGGTGGGCGTGCCCTTATAGTTGATGCCGGACCTGACACAGAATTCACTGAAGTATACCGTGCCAGGAGCTTTCAGTTGAATGAAAGGCTTGTTGAGTCTCTTGGGAGACCAGACATGCATCTCGGGTCTCCACCGTCTACTGAAGCCCGTGCTGGACGTATGAACGCAGACGGAATTTCTGTCTTCTACGGATCAAATAATCCGGAGACAGCACTCGCAGAAATTCGGCCGCCGGTAGGTTGCCAAGTGGCTGTTGCACGCTTCAGTTTTATTCAACAGATCCGGCTTCTTGACTTGACTGCGTTGAGCAATGTCACAACGACCGGTAGTATTTTTGACCCTACTTATATTGATCTACTCGAGCAAACAATGTTCCTACGGAATCTCAGCAGCTTAATCACTATCCCGGTGATGCCAGACCATGAGACGCTTGAATATCTTGCAACCCAAGCGATCGCCGATTTCCTTGCAACGGAAAATGCCCCTCTTTTAGATGGGATTCTCTTCCCTTCAGTTCAAACACCAGATGAAGGGTTAAATTTCGTTTTGTTCCATAAGGCAGCCCGCGTTGAGACAATCGAACTGCCTCCAGGAACGAGGGTCGACGTTGACCTTGGCCAGATATATGAGGAAGGATGGGAGCGTGAATATAGTGTGAGCGAGGCTGTGCCGCCCCAAAAAGATGAGCCTAAAAAAGGCGGCTTCTTAGACTTTGACGACGAGGATTTTTCACTACAAAGCGATCTACGTCCTCCGACTCTTAAAATTGACTTGGGTTCTGTTCACATCCATTTAGTCAAATCGGTAAATTATGAAACTAAGAAATATCCGGTTACTCGACACCGGTGGGAGACGGGAAATACGGATTTCTAACTTTTTGGAAATATCTTGACTGAGGGAAATTAAGAACACTGGCATGCAAGAGCCAAGCAAAGACCCCTCTGTCCTAACTGCATCGCCGGATTTTAAAAAATAAATGAATTACACCGCCGCAAGCAGCGGGGTATCCTTAAAAGCAATGATCGCCCCAAGGGGCGGGGTATTAAACCCAGGCTACGCAATAAAGGAGAATGGCGAATGGGTTTGTTCAAAAAGATAACTTCTCTATTGGGAAGAGCTCAAGTAGATAATAACGAAGCATCTAATCTTCTAGATTTAGGGTCTGCTCTTCATGTCGGAGCGACGGAACCGATGTCTACACTAACAAGTGTGATGACCACTTATTTTGAATCAAAGGGAAAAGAAACGGTTACTCCAGATGAGCTGTTCAACGAAATCCAAATCATCTATAACGAAGCTCTCATTCTCTCACGCCAAAATAGAGACACGAGCTTGGAATGCAGCATTCTCTTCAACCTTGGTCGCCTTTACCAGGATCCGCCGAAGAAACACATTTTTCTAAAGAATCCAATGAACGCTATGAAAGCGCATCTTGATCAGATCGAACAAGAACTAAAGACTGGTCATTCTACAAGACCCGTTTTCGATTCCGACGCGACGAACGCGCGCCAACTTTTAGCGATTTCATACTATGAAGAAGCGCTTAAGCAGGCAAAGGAGGTAATCGACACGACCGTAGAGGTGTGTTGCTTACTTAATATTGCCACAGTCTATCGTTTTCTTCGCAATGTGCAACAACATCAGCGCTACATAAAGCAGGCAACTGATCGAGTGGAATATGTGACCGATCACACGATGAAGGCCAAGCTCATTCAAGCAATAAGACTAGAACCGACTCTTTAGTTAATTCGTGGTTTGTAGCTGGCTACATAAAGCTCTTTTGGTATGATGTTCGATTCTGGAATCGCCGTAAATTCCCAGGAGGAGAGGATCGCTGATCGAAAATGAACGCTATACCAGACATAGATCTCAATGCTTTGAACCCTCATGAATTTGCGTTGTTTTGCGGTGCCGGGATTTCTTGGAATTCAGGGCTACCTCTTGCCAATGATCTTGTATACGAGATACTCGGTCTCCTGAACCTGACCAGCAAAGACATTGAGCTTTTCAAGAATGCCGGATATCCTTTTGAAGCCTTCATGGAAATTTTATCAAAGAATTCCGATTTATCTTCTATTCTCGATGTATTTCGACTAGGCGTTCCTAATACAAACCACAGGTTAATCGCAAAACTCGCTAAACTAGGATATGTAAAAGTCGTATTCACGACAAATTTCGATTTATTGATCGAAAGAGCCTTTCAGGAGGAAGGTTTGCGCGAACATGTACATTACGAGCGCTTCTGCGAGGAATCGGATTTTCAGCAGAAAGCTACGTCGAATATCCGCCTCTATAAGATTCATGGGAGCGTAGATAAAAGCGAGACGATCAGAACTGTGATCCAGCAAGTTGCACGTCATACGTTGTCCGAAAAGAGAGGGAAAGCCCTTTCGTATCTATTCTCGTCCGGAGAACATAAAAGGGTGATGGTCCTTGGGTATAGCTGTAGCGACTTCTTTGACATCATACCAGAGATTATTCGCATTAAGACTAATCTTAAGGACGTCCTTTTTATTCAACAGGATGCCAACAAGATGGCGCGAAATCAGTGGACGACGACAGAACATATAAGTCCCTTTGTTGTTTTTCCAGGCACGGGACTTCTCTGCAATACGGATCGATTTGTCGAGTACATATGGCGTTGCGTGTATAAATCCGACTCGAGAATCGGCGAGTACGTGTTTTCAAGTTCTGCGGAGAATTGGAAGGATCATGTCTTTGCCTGGACGCGAACGATATCTTCGTCGAAAGAGTTCGTTGCAGGGCATCTTTTCAGTCAAGTAAGTCTTTTCGATGCCTCGCAATCTTTTTGGGAGAATGCGATAAAGGTTGCTATGGAGCAGAATGATCTTGAGACTCAAGCAAAATGTCTTCTCAACATCGGTAATGACCGCAATAAAAGTAGTGATATACTAGAAGCCATAAGTAACCACAAGGAAGCAGTAGAGCTCTTTAAGAAATTAAATGACGAACAGCATACGGCTATGAGTTACGAGTCGCTTGGCAACGATTACGCGCGATTAGGAAAATACAAAGACTCCACAAACTACTTCCTCGAATCTTATCGAACGGCCTTAAGATTGGGCAATCGAGAGATGCAATCCAATTGCCTTGTGAATGTAGCGAATTCATATATCCATGTCGGAGAATACGAAAAATGTAAGACGTGCCTAGACGACGCTTGCGCAATTGCTAAAGATCTTGGCCTGCTATCTTTGGAGTCCGACTGCTACGCGAATTTCGGAAACGTCAGCATGCGTCTGCGTGAATATGAGAGAGCCGTCCGATACTTCGAGGAATCGTTGCGAATTGATAAAATCCTCGGAAATCACTTGGGCCAAGCGGAGTGTCAAGGAAACATTGGCGTTGCTTTTGAGGAGCTTGGTAATGACGCCAAGGCCATAGAACATTTTGAGGTTTCTTTGTATATAAACCTTGAAATTGGCAACAAATCGGTTGCCGGGACCGCTCACTTGCATCTTGGCGTGATTTGGGCAAGAAAGCAGAATCTACAATTGGCGCTTGCTCACTTTCTTAGAGCCGAGCAGTGCTATACAGCCATACACCATACCTCGAATCTGCGCTACGTATATGAATTTATAAGCGAAGTATACCGTCGGATGGGAGATTTGCTACGATACAAGATATACGCTGAGAAGCTGATGGATCTAGATACTTAAATGTTTCTGTTTCGAAGAACTTGAAAAAGAAAAAGTGAAAAAAAGGGGGGCATCCATTACATTTTATACTTCCAGGAGACTTACAATTCAAGACCATGGGAATTGGAACATCATTCCACCCGTACACTGCCAATGTTTGTAAAACAGGATCGTTTCCATGACTGATGTACTCAAATCACTTGTCGAATATCTGTGGGGTAACTGGCCCGAGTTGTTGTGGATCGCGGTAGCGACTGGTGTCGCCTCGTACTTGGTCGCCCAACGGGCACGGACTCGCTGGCGTAAACGCGAATTCCTCGACCGATTGAATGTATCATTAACCAGAATCGAAGATGGCGTATTACAGATTCGCACCATCCTGGAGACGGATTGCGACGGAGTATTCCTCAATTCGTCTGCTGTAAAAACAATCTTGGATCTCGCTAAGAAGACGACTGCCGCCGATCCAATATTACCCATACCGAAAGACGACTGCTGGTTGTATCTGAACGCAGTGCTCAATGTAATCAGCGAGCGATTCGCCATTGGACAGGTCAAGCGCGACCTTGGGATGTCTGTGGAGCGTGGAGAATATCTGTTGTGCCTCACTTGCGAACGGGCTGGTCCTGTTCGCACGCAGAAAATCAGAGCAATGCTACTACGTAAGTCCATGCTAACTGCGATCCCAATGAAAGAACCCTTATACGAGAGTCCGTCACACGCAACGCGATGGAATACGCTTCAGCAACTTGCGGAGCAATACAGAGCAAACCCACATCGCTTCATCGAAATTGATATCTGTCTGTAGAATTATTACGTCGCCTATATAGGAGCGAGGGGTCTTTGCTTGGCTCATTGGTGAATTCAAATTGCATGTGGGGGTTTTGATTTTTTTTAAATGTTCAACTTCTTTCAATTGACGGTCTTGGTACTTGACTGGGTCTTTTCCCTTTCGATGTCAACCGAAAGCTAAAAGTCACACTATCTCCCTAAATCACGTGAATATTTAGTCCGAAAAAGTCTAATTCGGCAACGTAGAATCAAGGGATTGTGGAGAGGGGAGTCCGAAAAAGGAATTTGATAACCAGTTAGAATAAAAAAGATATTGTTGAGAATGGGGTTCAAGGGGCCGGAAGTTCGAATCTTCTCATCCCGACCAGTTCCATAAGGGAATCATGGTGAAAACCATGGTTCCCTTTTTTGTGGAAAGAGTGGGGTCAATTACTTTGGAACAATAACCCAATACCTCCGGTGTTCCATGAAATTCAAGGGGCCGGAGTCGTGTCAATCATCAGCCGTTTTGTTGGCTGATAATCCTCTCATCCCGACCAGTTGTATAAGGGAATCACGGCAGATACCATGATTCTCTTTTTTTATGTTTTGGGGAAGTAATTCACATCAGGGATATCAATGAAGTCTGTATCCTGCGTCCAGATGGTTGCATTATATTGCCTGCCAGTTGCAAGAATAATGCTGTCAGCCATAGGCAGTTTATGCAGCAAACTTAGTTTTGACGCATTAATAGCTAATGTTGTTGTAAGATCAATGACGGTTCCTTTTTGCATTGCCGCGATAGCTTGTAATGCATCATTTTCACTTGATTCGCGCAAGGCTACCTTAAAGACTTCATATATGGTAATAACCGGCACAATAAGCGAGGCTGTATCCTGAATAGGATCGTGGAAGTTTTTTGCTGAAGGCTCATCTGCGAAATATGATAACCAACCTGAGGAATCGATAATATTCATACTCTATCTTTCTCCCTCTTGAAGTCAGTGTTTATGCCTTTAAGGAATCCTCGGAGTTCTGAAATATCACGATCAAGAATGAGTTCGATTCTTCCATCAAATTCTACAACATGTATTTTCTGACCTGGACGAAGCTGTAAGGATTCTCTTACGTCGCGAGGAATAACTACTTGAAATTTAGGCGAGACTGTGACTGTTTGCATGACGAGTCCTCCATCGATAAGCTTTTGGTCTTATGATATCAGTATCGATTGTGATTTGCAAGGTAGTCATTGAACAAAAAAGGCGAAACAAAAAAAACGAAGGGGCCGGAGTCGTGTCAATCATCAGCCGTTTTGTGGGCTGATAATCCTCTCATCCCGACCAGTATTACCAAGGGGTTACGGTTTTCCGTAACCCCTTTTTTTGTGCTTTTCCGAAAAAAATCTGATTTTTCTATTTATTCTGGGAATCAAAAGGCCCGGTGAGAGCCAGGGCGTTTAATGGCATTATTGATTTTACTTCGTAGCATCGACATTCTTTAGTTTTCTGTCATAGGTTTTGACCATAGCAGCGGTTTTAGGACCGGAGGCAACATCATGAATATATCATCCAATATCAAACCGGGGGACGCTTTTCCGTAACCCCATTTTTTTTAGGACTACGATCTTAGTCCTTGACAGGAGAGAATGCTCAGTATTTAATGTGAGCGTGATCATAAAATTGCAGTTATGATAAAACCCATGAATTAAGTTTGAAAATAATGTGGGTATTTGTTATGAGGAACGGATTCATTATATTGTTAGCTGCGGAGAATAAAACCTTCAATGAAAACGATTCTTAACACTTCTTGTGCCTTCATGGTTTACAGCATTTTTGGCACCCTGCTGTTGTTGTTACTCCCGGTCCAGCAGGCCTCCGGCGCCGATTTCACCATCAAGGTTCTGGAGAAAGGCAGTGGGGTGCCCATAGAAGGGGCAAGTGTTGTGCTGGATGAAAGTGAAATCTATGAAACCAGCAATGAAAATGGTGATGTAACATTTACAGGTGCTGACTGGCCGAAGAAGGTCAAGGTGCTGGCTGCCGGCTACGAAGTCCTGATTCAGGAGTTACCTGCAGAGCGCGATTTTACTGAGGTTTATCTTGTGCCGATCATAGTTGAAGGTGAAGGCCTTGAGGTTGTGGCTGAGCGCATTATTGAGAAGGCGTCCAAACTCAGTCTGGAAAAAGAAGAATTACTCCTGGCCCCGGGGAGCGGCGGCGACCCGTTGAAGACAATATTCTCTTTACCCGGTGTGGTTATGGCTCAGGATGGTACCGGTGGGGTGTATATGCGGGGCAGCGGCGCTGCTGACAATATCATCTGGGTTGACCGGGTCCCGATCGGCTATCTCTATCACTGGAGTGGGGAGCAATCAACCATTCATCCGGCGATTATTGAGGACATGAATATTTTTCTTGGCGGTTATCCCGTTGAGTACGGGGATTCACTGGGCGGGGTCATTGACGTCAGACTGCGGACCCCGGAGAATGATCGTATGCATTACAATCTGGATATCTCGACCCTGGCCTCATCAATACTCCTTGAAGGCCCGGTCGGCAGTGCCGATGGCAACGGCAGTTTCTTCCTTGCCGGCCGCCGCAGTTATATTGATCTGCTCTTTTCTCCCACCGAGTTCAATGACCTGTTTGAGGATACGGATGATGAGAATCCGGATCAGATAACCAAGGTGCCTGAATTTTATGATTACCAGGGGATTTATAATCATAAGCTGACGGAAGGCAACCTGGAATTCTACATCTTCGGGGCAGGCGACACCATGGCCATGGAACTCAATGATTCCGCCAAATCAGATCCGCATCTTCAGGGTGAATTATCTTCAACCATTTCTTATCTGACCATAGGACTGAACTGGAAACAGAAATGGTCGGCCAACCTTGATCAGACGATAGCCCTGGCATACGCCGGAATCGAAGAAGATGTGGAGTTGGGCCGTGACGATAGCGGTGCGCCATTTTTCATCAAAGACGAGATCAACCATTACATGCTGCAGCCTGAATGGTGCTGGAAGTTGAATAACGACCACAGGATTTTTACAGGACTATCCTTGAATTACTATGATATCCCGGTGGATATTTACATTTCCCGGGCACCCACCGAGGATGACATTGATTTTGACTTTACTTCCCTTGAAAAGCGCCATTTTAATGAAACCCTCTATGGCACAGGGGTAGCTCCATATGTTAAACAACGCCTGCAGTGGACCGACAGGATGGCAACTATTCTGGGCCTGCGTTATTCAGATGTCAGAGTCTCAGGAGGTTTTCGTTCCCAGGATTTTTCTCCCCGCGGAACTGTCGAGTATGCCCTCACTCAGGATACCTTGCTCACCGCAACCCTGGGGCGATATGTCCAGATGCCCGAGGGCGGCGTTATCCTGGAGAATTTCGGCAATCCCGGCATGGACATTACCAAGGCTGAGCATCGGATTCTGGGAATAGAGCATCAGCTCACCCCCCTTTACAGCATTAAGACAGAGGTCTACCACAAGGAGATGACCGACCTGGTAATTCCTCTGGATCAGAATGATCCGCCGGATAATTTTGCCAATGAGGGAGAAGGAGAGGCTTGGGGGCTTGATGTATTTTTTAAAAGAAAACAGCAGGACCGCAAGATGGGCTGGATGAGTTTTTCATACAGCAAGTCGGAGCGAACCAATAATATCACCGGTATAACCCGGGATTTCTCTGGTGACCGGCCGTTTTCACTCACCCTTGTCTGGGGGCAGCCGTTCCCGGGCATAGGATACAAATGGCTGTGGAGTTTTCGTTTCACCACTCATTCCGGCACCCCGTATACCAGTGTCACCGGCCGTCACCGGGAGGACCCGGCTGATCCAACCAGCCGCTGGATACCGGAATATGGAGAGCATAACGGTGAACGCACATCGACTTATTATAAACTTGATCTGCGTTTTGACCGGGAATTCATGTTTAATGAATGGAAGATGAAATTCTATATCGACCTGCAGAACGCCACTTTCCAGGAAAATATTATCGGCTATGATTATGGTCCCGAGTATGAGGATGTTAATAATCCGACGCCGATTACCGATATGTTGTTCTTCCCGTTTTTCGGGGTTGAGAGCAAATTTTAATAAGGAAGTACTATGCCTTTTACATTCATGTCTTTAATGGAGCGCGGAGGTCCCTTGATGTGGGTGATCTTTGTCACAGCCTGTGTGGCGATGATCATGCTGGTGGAGCGGACTATCTCTCTGACCAGACAAATTCGTCATGCCAGATGTGTCTTTGATAAGCTTAACAGGCGAGAGGTCGATCTTGTTCAATTTATCAAGCAGAAGGGGCACAGTCCTGTTTCAAGGTTGCTTAAAAAGCTGGAATGGCCCAGGATACATTCAAAAGAGGGACTTATAAAAGAGATTAATGTGCAGCTGGCCGGAACCATGTCGGGCCTGGAAGGTTTTCTGCCCACCATCGCCACCCTGGGTTCACTGTTGCCCATGTTGGGACTGCTGGGGACGGTTACCGGGATGATCAATGTTTTTGAAGTCGTGGCGCTTCATGGCACAGGAGATTCAGAGGCAATGGCCCAGGGAATTTCTCAGGCCTTATTGACCACGGCAAGCGGCCTGGCTATTGCCATCCCGGTTATTTTTTTCCATCATGTCCTGGTGCAGCGTCTGGGGCTTTTGATGACGATTACTGAGCAGAGTCTGCATGTGTTGTTAAGTAGAGATATTGATGTCCTTATATCCCAGAAGGGTACAGAAAATTCCGGGCAGAGTGACAATTGATGGATCCAGCCATTTTGAATATACCGAAGCCACGCGGTGGAAAGCCTGAAATTGTTATGGCACCATTGATCGATATCGTATTTCTGCTGCTGATTTTTTTCATGGTTACCACCGTATTTCCGGAACAGTCCGGCCTGCAGATTGAAAAACCTGAATCAGAACATTCCGCTCAACTCACAAACAATCATTTTGTGGTCACTGTGGATCAAAGGGGGGAAGTTTTTTTCAAGGAAAAGCGGATTACTATGGAGGATTTGAAAAGATTGTTAAAGGAAACCCTGCAATTCCATCCGGATAATATGGTGCTGATTAAGGCGGATCGCAGGTCCACCACTGAAGCATTGATCCGGGTGATGGATGCCGGGAAGAGCTGCGGCGCAAAAAAAATAGGGATCGCCACCGATGACAAGGCAACTGAACGCTGAGGTCTTTGATTCGTGTATTGCGGTGCTTGTCGGGGTATCTCTTACTTATTCTCTGTTTGCGATGATCCCGCTACTCTCATCAGGTGCGTGGCATGATCGACTTAAGAATTCTCTACTGATCGTCGAACTGGTGGAACTGAAACCTCCCGTCCCGCCGGTGAGAAAGCAGGTTGAAAAAATACAACCGGTTGTAAAAAAAATCCCCATACCGCAAAAAAAGATCGTTGTAAAACCGCAAGAAAAATTGGCGCAACCTGTTGAGGAAAAGATTGTTGAGCCGGTAGAGACCCGCAAGGAAGTGCAGGTCCAGGAGCAGGAGACTGTTGAAACTGCCGGGGTGTTTGAATCTACCGAGCCGGAACCGGAGGGAATACCTGTTCAGGAGCCATTGCCGGTCCCTGTGCCGTTTTTCAAGTTGACCGCAACACCTCGTTTTCTGCATCGGGAGACTCCAGTTTTTCCGGAAAGCATGAAGCTGCTCGGCCGGTCTGCTTCGGTCAAGGTGGAAGCACTCATCGATGATACGGGGATGGTCCGGAAGGTTACAATCCTGAAATCTGCGGGTGAGATTTTTGACCAGGCAGCGATTGAGGCCTTTCTCAAATCAACATTTATCCCCGGAAAGGTTGACGGAAATAACGTTGCAGTCCTTTACCGGACGCACGTTAATTTTCGGTTGAAGTGATCAGCAAGAGGGCTAACCCAATGTCGTGAATAGTTTTGAGAAATTTCCGGGTTAGTTAATTTATACCTCAGCTATATGAAGCAGCCGCTTTCAGCGAAAGAGATATGTGCCGCTCAGCGCAACCTGAAAAAAATAATATACAATTTGAAAAATTAATCCCTTTTTAACTTTTTTATATTAGATTCTTTTGAATAAAATAAACATGATCAAAGATGGAATCTGATCAGATTAACTTTTCTGCTAACGGAGATTCCCCTCCCCCTGAGGCGGACTGCGGGAAGCAAAATCATATGTCCAAACCAATAAGACGAACAGTCTTTGCCCTTATATTGCTTGTATTGTTCAGTGGTTGTACCACCGTGGTGGTGAACTATGTTATTGATCCTACCTTTGAGAATCTCCAGCAGCAGACAGATCTGAATCTTGTCTGTGAAGGGGCGCCTTCTTTTCTTCTGATTATTGACAGCCTTATCGTTTCCAACCCTCAAAGCCTGAAGATGCTCATGGCCGGCACCCAGGCTTATGCATCTTATACGGCGGTTCTTGCCGAATGCAACCGGGATGAGCGGATGGGCCAGTTGAGCCTCAAGGCCAAAAAATACGGTCTTACCCTTCTTGGCCTTTTTCCGAAATTCAGGGAAAATGTGGAAAAACCGGTGACTGAGTTCGAGAATGCCATTTCCGGCTTTAACAAGAATGATGTGGACGCCCTTTTCTGGGGCGGTTACGGTTGGGCCACCAACATTATGCATCAGGATGGCTCGCCTGCGGCCCTGGCGGATCTTTTAAAAATAGAGCAGATCATGCTTAAGGTCGTTGAGTTGGAGGATACGTATTACAACGGTGCCGCGCATCTTTTCCTCGGGGTTTATTATGGATCCCGGCCCTCTATGTATGGAGGCCAACCGGAAAAAAGCCGGCAGCACTTCGAAAAGGCCCTGGCCATCAGCAACCACCAGTTTCTGGCGGTCCAGGTGGCTTTTGCGGAAAACTACGCACGCATGACCTTTGACCGCGACCTGTATGGAAAACTCTTGCAGGAAGTAGTCGATTTTCCCCTTGAAAGCCGACCTGAATTATCCCTGACCAACCAGGTTGCCAAGAGAAAGGCCCGCCGGCTTCTCGATCAAATAGACGATTTTTTTTAAGGAGTTTTCATGACCCGATTGAATAAATCTCTGCTTATCATTTTTTTGACTGTAGCTGTTATCTGTATATGTGTTACCGCCCAGGCCAGGTCGAAATATCTTTTTAAGATCGCTTCCCTTGCCCCGGTGGGGAGCGTATGGGCCAGGCAGTTTGATGAATTTACCAATGAAGTTCAGCAGAAAACCAACGGTGAGGTGGCCTTCAAGGTATATCCCGGCGGGGTCATGGGCAATGAGCAGGCGGTCTACAGAAAAATGCAGGTCGGACAGCTCCATGGCGGCGGCTTTACGATGACTGGAATCAGCGAGGTTGTCCCGGATTTCCGGGTCATGGGGGTACCTTTTATTTTCGACTCTTATGAAGAAGTCGACTGGGTGAAGATAAAGCTTATGCCCCATTTTAAAAAGGCTTTTGAGGATAAAGGGCTGGCTCTCATCGCCATGTCGGAAGTAGGTTTTGTTTATGCCATGTCAACCACGCCCCTGGCAACCCTTGAAGATATGAGAAAAAACAAAACCTGGCTGCCTGAGGGTGATAAAGTGAATCCACCCTATCTGGAAACAGCCGGAGTTAAAGGAACTGTTTTATCCATCCCCGATGTCCTTACTTCCCTGCAGACCGGCCTGGTTGATACTGTTTTTAATTCGTATTACGGCGCTATAGTCATGCAGTGGTTCACCAGGGCACGCTATATTTCCGATATCCCCTTCAGCTATGCATACGGTGCTTTTCTTTTAGACGGCAAGCAATTTTCCCTGCTGCCGGCTGAGTATAGAAATATAATCGAAGTCACTGCGCAGAAATACTTTGGCATACTCCTTGCCGAAACCAGAAAAAGTAATGATGAGGCCCTTGAAGTGCTCAAGAAAAACGGGGTCAAGTTGGTTGCCGTGGATGATGAATCCCGGAAACAGTTGAAATCGTATCGGACTCCGAGTGTCAATCAGATTATCGGCAGAGCCTTTTCTGAAACTATCTATACCGAAACACTCAATCAGCTGGAATTGTATCGTGCGCAGGCCAAATAGCTGAGTGCCGGCCTTTTGACATCCTATTGCTCCGGCACGGAAGATACCAATGCTCAAACAACTGCAAAGCTCGTTCAGGTTTATGGGGTTCTGGTTTTTACGGCTGGAAGAGTTGTTCCTCTGCCTGCTGCTTGCGGCAATGATCATTGTCGCATGCCTGCAGATTTTTCTGCGTTTTGGTTCTACCGGCGGCTATCTCTGGATCGACCCGCTTCTGCGGTATATGGTGATCTGGGCCGGCTTGTTCGGTGCGGCAGCCGTAACCAGCCGCGGCAAGCATATCGCCCTTGATATCATATCGTACCTGCTTCCCGAAAAATATCAGCCCTGGCTGCGGATGGTTATCAATCTTTTTTCAGCCTCTGTCTGTGGAATCCTCACCTGGGCGGCAATTATTTTCATCCGCAACGAAGCGGAATTCGGCAACCGGGTGCTGCTCTCCGTTCCCTCATGGATCTGGAACCTGGTTTTTCCCATTGCTTTTGCTCTGATCTCTTTACGTTTTCTCATCGCAAGCATTACTGAACTTCCTTGTTTTGCAGAGAAAAATCCCCTGCCGAAATCATTTGTTCAAGTGAAATAAAACTCAGCGCATGAATATACTTAAATTTATCACTCTGCTCACTGCGCTTCTCGGTGCTCCGTTATTTGTGATCATCGCCGGCCTTGCCCTGTTTTCCTTTTATGGGGCGGATATTGATATTTCAGTAGTAATTATCGAAATGTCACGTCTTTCAGATACGCCGATGCTGCTTTCTCTCCCCCTGTTCATCTTTGCCGGCACCCTGCTTTCCGAGAGCGGTGCGCCGCATCGCATGCTCAATCTTTCCAATGTTCTGCTCAGCTGGATGCCGGGAGGGCTTGCGGTGATTGCCCTTGGTGTCTGCGCCATATTTACCGCTTTCACCGGTGCTTCGGGAGTCACGATATTTGCTTTGGGGGGCCTGCTCTTTCCCGCCCTGGTCAAAGATGGTTATTCAGAAAAATTTTCCTTGGGGCTGATTACATCGTCAGGAAGTCTTGGTCTGCTTTTCCCGCCCAGTCTGCCATTGATCCTTTACGGGGTTATTTCAGAATCCAGAATTGATCAATTGTTTCTTGCCGGGGTTCTTCCTGGTCTGCTGATGCTTGCCCTGCTGGTTGCCTACAGTGTGAGCAAGAGTCCGAAAGATCGTGCTTTTCGCAAAAAAATTACCAGACTTGATATTTTCACCGCCCTCAGGCAGGCGGTATGGGAAATACCCCTGCCGATTATCATTCTTGGAGGCATTTACGGCGGCTTTTTTGTGGTTGGCGAAGCTGCGGCGGTGACCGCCCTCTATGTGCTTATCGTTGAGGTTCTGATCTACCGGGATATCAGCATCAAGAAATTGCCCGGCATTATGGTGCAGAGTATGATGCTCTTCGGTGGGATCCTGGTTGTGCTTGCCGCATCCATGGCATCAACCAATTACCTGGTGGATCAGGAAGTCCCGGCGCGGCTCTTTGAATTGATCAGGCAGTATATCTCAAGCAAGTATACTTTTCTGCTTGTCCTGAATATTTTTCTGCTGATTGTCGGGTCCATGCTGGATATCTTTTCAGCCCTGGTCCTGGTTGTTCCATTGATTATTCCACTGGCGCAGGGATACGGCGTTGACCAGGTCCACCTGGGAATCATTTTTCTCACAAACCTGCAGATCGGCTACTGCACCCCGCCGGTGGGACTGAACCTGTTTCTGGCCAGTTACAAATTCGATAAACCGGTCACCGAACTCTACCGGGCAACCCTGCCATTCCTCGCACTACTGCTGTTGACCCTTGCCCTGATTACTTATTTCCCGTTCCTGAGCCTCTGGCTGGTCGGCCTCTGGGGTTGATTCGCCATCTGAATGCTGAAAACTCGCCGAGGGAAGTGTCGGATCAGCAAGTTGCCGGGTTGACTGAGAAACAGAGTTATTGGCCGAGGCAGATGGAAGGCCGGTGATTGTCCGGATAACTCACCAGGCGCGCCGCCTTCTTAATGGCACTTATGCCTTTATTCACCCCTTCGGTCATTCGGCCCTGACGAAAACTTGGAAGTATTTCCTCATCAAGAATCTGTTTGCCGACCTCATCCTTGGCTATGAATTCAAGACCGGTGCCTGCTTCGATACGCACTGATTTTTCTTCCATTGCAAGGGTAAGCAGAATTCCGTTATCCAGCATTTCCTGGCCAATGTCCCAGTCGTTTGCTGTACGAGATGAAAAGCTTGCAATTGATTCGCCGGAAAGCGAGGGGACGGTCAAGACAATTATTTGATGGCAGGTTTCCTTTTCATAAGCGGCAAGATCGGCAGCCATGGCATCAGTCTCTTCCGGTGAGAACACTGAGGCATAGTCGTTTACCAGACCGAGGCGAACCGGCACCGGATTTTCTTTTGCTTTATTGCACCCTGCCGTAAGAAGCAGGAAGCAAAGGAAAGCAATGAACAGGGAATGTCGATATTTCATAAAGGAAGCTCCGAATTTACTGAATTTGTAGATTTTCTGGAAAGGCCAAGGTTCTAACCTTCACGCAGCACCTTACAATGTCAGCTCGGGCGACAGGTAAAGGGCAGCGAGGACCACAGTATATTAAATCTCTTTTGGAATGTCTCGGCTTTCTTTCCAGCGACAGTGGATTAAGAATTTTGGGGATTGCATGTATAATTAGACACGGGCTGCTAAAAGAAGGATTCTCTCAGCAGCCCTTGTGTTATTCGTTTATATATTCTTCTGCTTATTTGTGGGTTGCCCTCATGGTCTGGGCAAGTTCCTGTATTTTGCCCAGTTCCTTGGTCATCATCGCCCAGCCATACCAGTATGCATAATCCGGATTTATATGGAAGAAAGCCTGGTAAGTGCGCATCCGGTGTTTCATATACATTTCAAAAAGCGCCTGGTCGATATGGGACATGTG
The DNA here is from genome assembly GCA_018823135.1 of Pseudomonadota bacterium. Lineage (NCBI taxonomy): Bacteria > Pseudomonadati > Pseudomonadota > Pseudomonadota bacterium. The sequence goes on along the minus strand of JAHJJF010000059.1, from coordinate 11,730 downwards.
ATTAATGTCCGAGCCGCTGGTACGCATGAAATAGAGTAAATCCGGATAGGCAAAGGCATAATCTTTGGGCTTTTTGATGATGCCGTCTTTGTAGAGGCCGGCTACGATCTCTATGGCATCGGCCATTAAACGATCAGCCTTCTGCATAATGCTGTCACCCATTGCCAGCTGTTCTCGGGCGTAGGTTTCGGAGTGACACTGGGTGCAGACTTTGATCATTTTGTTTCGTTCCGTGGACCATGCCTCCTCAGTCAGGCGGGCCAGGTCAACTGCTTTTACCGCATCAAGGCGCGCCGTGGGCTCGCCTGTTTCCGGGTTCAGGACCCCGAGTGCCTTTAAAATAACCACACGATCTGCAGCCCATTGTTTATCCTCCGGAAGCGGCAGGCGGACCCCGAGGAACCCCCATGCCGTCCTGTTTTCGTGGTTGCCGTTTTGCATATGACAATCCTGGCATTTGGGAGCTGCCGCGGTTTCAGGCAAGTCGCCGACTTCTTTGGAAAGATAACGGGTGCCGTGTTTGGAACTGCTCCACATCTCCCATTGCGGGTGGTCATACCCCATATGGCATTGCTGGCATGCTCTTGGATTTAAGGCTTCTTTTTTAGAAAAGCTGTGGCGGGTGTGGCATTCGTCGCAAGAATTGTTCTGGTAGTGATAGCCTTTTTCCAGTTGTTCTTTTTTCTGGGCCTCGGATTTGATTCCCATGTTGTGGCAGCCGCCGCAACCCCGACCGCCTTCCATTAATTCATCAGGTTCCACATGGGTGACCGGCATGGCATTCAGCGAAGTCCAGCCGAAATTATGTTTCCCTTTGCTGAACTGGTTGAACTGGTCTTCATGGCATCCGGCGCAGACGGCTTCGTCGGGCATTGCCGCCATTTTAGCGTCTGACGCATCGTTGTGTTTGTCGCCATGACAGGTGGAACAGGTTACATCCTCTTTGCTGTGTTTGCTTGCTTCCCAATCCATCACTTGTCCGGGCGAAATATCTTTGTGGCAGGATATGCATTTTTCAGCCGAGGCAAAGACATGAGAGGTGTTTAGTAAAAGCAATACCGCACAGACCAACATGATACCTAATTCTTTTCGCATGATTTCCTCCTTTTTATGGACTGGTTGATATTTGAAAGTTCGTTATCTTGTAAATTATTACTTGCATGAGAGATGAAATGATGATGGAACTTGATGGGAATAGATGTCAAGAAAATATGCGGAAAAAATTTTTGGGTTATTTTAAAAAACCAGGCAGGTACGATATCGGCGAGGTGCCGTTACCTGCTTTTGAATGCATGTTTTGTGATGCCTCTTGAAAAGCTTGTAAAGTTTGGCTACGGTAAAAAGTCTAATATCGATATAAAATAAATGAGGTGAAAATCGTGACTGATCAGGAAATCAACAGTTCGTCGCAGAGTATACAAAAAGGTGGGGTGGACAAGCAGGATGAAAGGCATCTCTCTCAAGAGATGAATTCTCCTGACGATGAAACGGTTATTATTCATCCTGCAGATGAACAGGAATACAGTGAGGCGGATTCCTACCGCAGCGCCAGTTATTTTGTTTTGTTTGTCGCTACGGTATTCATCATCAATGCCATGGAGACCGGCAGTTACAGAATTACCTGGCCGGTTGCAATCGGCACACTTGTCGTGGGTCTGGGGCTATTGGGTTTTTCTGTCATCAAGAAGTCTAAGGAGTAAGACGCCCGTCTCGAATTGATTTGTTATGCCTTTTGGGTATAGACTGATTGGGGTGCAGAAAAGCAAAGTAAATTCAACGATTTGATCGTTTTTTTGACCCCCGGCTACAAAAAGGAATCTACTGCGCAGGATTCGCGATCTTTTACGAATGCGTTAACGTCGCCGGCCATTGTTTCCCCTGCCATGCCAGGCATCTGCGACAGATTTTTATACGTTTTTGACCTTGTCGCACAGCAAAAAGAGCGACGCGACAGTGTATTTATTATAACCGCAGTGCATCCCGCCAGGAATATATAGCGCATCGGTAAGGTTTGCTTTTCATCTTTATGCCGGTGAAAGGCTGTTTCACGCTGTTTCTAGGGCCGAGGCAAGTTGTGAATGATCGGTTAACGACGAAGCAACACGAAAGATCGGGGGGATGGGATGATGAAGACTGGAAAAGAAAGGCGTCGATGGGAAAGGCAGCAGATATCAGAACCTGAAATTGCCATGGTTTACGGACAGGGGAGGACGTGGCGTAAAAATCTTCCATCATATGAAGATATCACCTATTTCTTTGTGGCAGTCATCAATGCCAGCAAGGGCGGATTTCTGATTGAGACCGAATATTCCTTTGAACAGGGAGAAGAAATCTTTTTTCTGTTGCGCGATTCGCGTAAACAAAAATGGTCAAAATATAGCGCCGGGATTTCCTGGGTCGGGAAGGGTTCTTCAGGCGGCGGGCAGCTTGCCGGTCTAGAGTTGAAGAAAAACAGGAAGCCCGGCAGGCAATCCGCAATCAAGGAAGAGGCGCTTGCATCCCTTGTCGCTGATATGGATTTTCTCATGCAAACCGGCATGTTCGAATGCCTGCCTGCCAATGCCGTCTGGTTGTTGTTGAACCGTCTGCAGAAAGTTGAAATATTGTCCGGTATAAATATTATATCCCAGGGTGAAAAAGGCGATTGTCTGTATCTCGTTCAGTCCGGCACCTGTCAGATCCTGGTTTTAAAGGATGACCAGCCACACAGGGTTGCACAATTGGGGCCGGGGGAAATAGTCGGCGAAATGGCGGTTCTGACCGGGGAGTTGCGGTGTGCCGATGTTACGGCATTATCCGACATGCAGATATGGCGTCTGCCCAAAAAACAGATGGACGCGATTGCTGCAAAGTGTGAGGACGTGCGGTTATTTCTCACTGAACTGGTCACTGATCGCCTGGAAAATTCTCCGATAATTGCCGACCGGACCGTGGGCAAATACCTGGTCAAAATGAAAATTGATCATGGCGGTTGGGGCATTGTCTACCAGGGATTCCATACGCAGCTTAAAATGCCGGTAGCGATCAAGATGCTCAAGCATCAGATGGCCATGGATACGATGTTTAAGAATCAGTTCATGAAGGAGGCAACGATCATTGCCAAGCTCAACCATCGAAATATCGTTCAGGTGCACGATATCGAAGAACAGTACCAGACGATTTTCATTATTATGGAATACCTGGAAGGTGGAACAGTAGAAGCCTTGCTGGACAGGCTCGGCACCCTGGACGTCACAACAACCCTGGACATTCTCAAGCAGGCATGCGCCGGACTTGAATATGCCCACAGAAAAGGGATTGTGCATCATGATGTGAAGCCGGCCAATATTTTTGTTCAGAATGACGGCCAGGTAAAGATGCTCGATTTCGGTCTGGCGTTTTCATCCGGCACTGATCACGCGACCCTTAAAGGGACCATTCATTATGCCGCACCGGAACAGATCAGGAATGATGAGATTGATTTCCGGGTTGATATTTACACACTGGGGCTTACGGCGTATGAAATGTTGACCGGCAGACGCCCTCATCAGGATGACGATATCGGTAATTTTATTAATAAACGATTACGCGAAGAAATTCCCGATCCTAAAGAAGAGCGACCCGACATCCCTGAAGCCCTGAGGAATTTTATATTGCGCGCCTGTAGGAATAACCCGGATGAGCGATATCAGACCATGGGTGAGGCCATGAAAGAGCTGGAATCTTTATATAAGAAAATGGTTCCGGGTGAAGGCCGGGAGCGGGAAAGTGAAAGGCGCATGTCGTCTTTGCATTTATTCTATTTTGAAGAATCACAAACTGAGGTGAATTCTTTACTGGAAGGCATGGCATCCCGTGCCAACGCCATGGGGATCAGGTACAAGGTTTCAGAGTTCAAGGACGTATAAGCTGAATAATCATGAATTATTTGAAGGAGAAAGGTTATTTGTGTAAAGAAACAATATGTTTATTAAAAAAACTTTCTGATAATCAAGGTATGCTGTCGTGAGTTTATAGCTGTCCATATGATTGGTACTGCTCTGCTCAAGAAGGCTGTTCATGAAGAAAACCTGGAAAATTAACTTCATCACCCTGGCTGGACTCGCAATCACCGCGCTGTTTTTTCTGCTCAATATATCGTCGCCCCGGATTGTCAACGAAACCATTGAGGCGATGTTTCTCGATTACAGGTTTCAGCTGAGAAATATCATCAGCCCGCCACCGCCCCCCGAAAATATCTTAATCATTGCCGTAGATGAAAAAAGTCTGGATATTTTCGGCCGCTGGCCTTGGGCCAGAGACCTTCAGTCAGAGCTTATTGATACAATAATCACCGGCGATCCCAGGATCTTGGTGGTGGATATTTTCTATCCGGAACCCGAGAATCCGCAAAGAGACGCCGCCCTGGGAAGTGTTTTTGAGAAGTATTATGGAAGAATCGCCCTTGCCGCCGGTTTCGACCCCAATGCCCCGCCCAATGATGATGAAGTCCCTGATTATTTACTTGATAACGCCATTCTCAAGATAAAGCGTTCTTCGCAGCTGGAGGGGGCGCTTGAGGTGCACAAGTCAAAGGTCTTGTCCGTGCCGGTGATCTATGCCAATGCGATTCTCGGGCATGTGGTAAGCCCGCCGGACGGCGACGGCAAGCTCAGGCGCGAGCATCTTTATATCAAGTTTAAGGATGAGTTTTTCCCGTCACTGTCACTCGTTGCCGCCGCACTTGCCAGGAATATGGGGACAGATGATCTTGTGGTCCAGGGTCACAGCGGCATCGATCTCGGAGACACCTTTATCCCGACGGATATCCGCGGCCGGATGCGGGTTAACTATCTCGGGCCGGAAGGAACATTTCATTATGTGTCTGCAGCCGATGTGCTGGACGGCACTTTTGATATTTCCCTGCTCAGAGAAAAAATTGTCTTTCTCGGAACATCGGCCATTTCAACCTATGATTTCATGGTGACGCCGTTTTCGGCGCGTATCCCGGCGGTTGAAAAAAACGCCACGGTTGTTGAAAATATTCTGAACAAGCATTTCATCCTCAACACGCCGGTCTCAGTGATTTCCTGTATAATTCTTTTTAGCGGTGTGCTGTTGTCTTTTTTGCTGCCCAAGGTAAGAGCGTTTTCGGCGCTGCTTGCTTCCTTGCTGCTCATATCATTATACGTGGCGTTAAACCAGTATCTCTTCACGATTCACAGTTATTATCTGAATTTTGTCTATCCCTTCGGTAACATGGTTGTCATAACCATACTCTTCGGCGCGTACAAATATTTTGTCGAAGAACGCAAAGCCAAGCGCCTACGCTCGATGTTTTCCAGTTATGTGTCTCCCAAAGTGGTTAACGAATTGATTAATAATCCGGAAATGGCAAGGCTCGGCGGCTATCGCCAGGAGGTGACCATCCTTTTTTCCGATATCGCCGGATTCACCTCGTTTTCAGAAAAAAGAGAGCCAGAGGAAGTGGTTGCAATGCTCAATGAATACTTTGGGGTAATGACCGACATCATCTTCCACTGGGACGGGACCCTTGATAAGTTTGTCGGCGATGAGATCATGGCATTCTGGGGCGCGCCCGTTGCGCAAGCGGATCATGCCGAACGCGCCATGCGGTGCGCATTTCATATGTCGGATCAACTTGATCGCCTGCGGGAAAAGTGGCAGTCGGAAGGCAAACAGGCCATTGATATCGGCATTGGCCTCAATACCGGTGTGGTACTGATTGGCAATATCGGCGCTGCAGGCAAGAAGATGGATTTTACTGCCATCGGCGATCATGTAAATCTGGGCGCCAGGGTTGAAGCACTGACCAGGCAATACAAAACGCGTATTTTGATAACCGAATTTACCCTGGCGAAACTACAGCCTCTGGTTGATAATCATCGGTTCGGTCATATTGATCTTCAGGAAGCCGACACCGTCAAGGTTAAGGGGAAAGATCTGCCGGTGAAGGTGTTTTCAGTCAGGCCGATTCCCCATCCGGACAAGGAGGCCTGATAGTTGTGAGTCAAGGCTGCGATCAGTCAAAAATAACCTTACAACTGTAAGTTGCACGTTGCAGAGAATTGATTAATCAGTTAGATTCTGTTGTCTAACATATGTTTTGCACGGCCTGCTTCAAAGCTGCTGTGGATAAAACATTCATTATTTTAACAGATTACAAGGGTTGTTTTCATGAAACAGAAATGGCTCGTAACTTTCCGGGTGTCGGTTTTTCTGGGGTTAATCCTTTGTTCCGGTATGGCGCTTGCTTCAGAGAAGGAATTTGAGATCGCCATGACCAAGGGTTCTCTGGCCGTTGAAAGTGCCTCCTTTGAGGAGGCCAGGACCCATCTGCAAAAGGCCCTGGACGTAAAGCCCGATGACACCGAGGCCATGCTGCTTATGGGCATTGCCTGGTCCCGAAACGAGAAATACTCCGAAGCCAAAGGCTATTTTGTCAAGCTCCTCAGGAAGAATCCGGATTCGTGGCGGGCGAAATTCGAGCTCGGCGTTGTCCTCTATCATCTGGATGCCTGGGAGGATGCGGGGGATCTTTTCAGCGAGGTTGTCGGCAGCGAGGCTGACGACCATTCAAAGACCGTGGCAGGAAAGTATCTTGCAAAAATTTCCGCTGCGGCCAGGGCAAGGGACAAGACCTATACCCTGAATCTACTCATCGGCGGCCAGTGGGATGACAATGTTATCCTCGAGCCGGAAGATCCTCTGACCCAGACCGATGAGGCGGACTGGCGCTGGCTTGCGGTAATCAGCGGCAACTGGGCCTTTTTTGAAAAGAACAGTTTCAAGGCCAGTGCCGGATATATGTTTTATCAGAGTCTCCACGATACCCTGCATGCGTATGACGTTCACCAGCATAATCTTACCTTTTCAGGGGAGTACGATCCCAGGGGACCGATCCGCACCGCCCTTGAATATGATTTGAACTATTCCCTGGTGGGGCGTGAAAAGTACAGCACCATCAATACAATCAAGCCGGTATTTTCCTATAGCCATTCGCCGAAACTGCACACCGAGCTGTACTATGCTCATGAGTTTCAGGACTTTGACAACTCTGATCAGTTCACCACCAATTCATCAAGGAACGGCGATAGCGATACAATAGGCGTCACCGAAAAGATCCTTCTTGCGAAAAATCTCGGATTGTCCGTGGGCTATGCCTATGATATCAAGGGCGCCGATATGGGTTACTGGCAATATGACGGGCACAAGGCATCAGTAAAGCTGAGTTCGGCAATTGACAAAATCCAGTTATTTGTCGACGGCTCCTATTATGACAAAAAATACGATGACACCTGGCCTGGGGAATCCACCAGCCGCAAGGACAAGGTTCAGGAGTATTCCCTGGTTGTGGTCTGGAATCCCCTTAAATGGCTGACGTTGAGTTTGACTGAAAATTATGTGATCAATGATTCCAATATCGCGAAAACGGATTTTACGCGAAATATTACCGGATTTGTTGTGGGGATAGGCATATGAGAAAAATCGTCTTGTTGATTCTGGTTGCTGTTATTCTTTCGGGATGGCAGACGGGTATTTTTGCCGCAGACAAGGCCGGAGATGTGGTTTCGGTGCGCGGCACGGCCTTTGTCGAAAGGCTGGAAAAGGAAATCAAGGCTGAGAAGCGCCTGGCGCTCCTTGAAAAGGACAATATTTCAACCCGGGAAAACTCCAGGGTGAAAATGCTTTTCAGGGACGACAGCATCCTCACTCTCGGCCCCATGAGTCGTCTGGCCGTGAGCCAATATATCTACAGTCCTGAGGATAAGCGGGTCGAGTCGATTTACGAGCTTCTGGACGGCAAACTCCGGGCGGTGGTGGGCAATGCCGATTTCAGCGTCAAGACGCCGACGGCTTTTGCCGCAGCCCGCGGCACCATTTTTTTGATCTGGTACGACCCGGCTACCAATTCCACGGGGATCGCGGTCCTTGAAGGAAAAGTTCTGGTCAAAAACAGCGATTCTTCCGTTGCGGGAGAGCAGGAACTCTCCGCAGGTGAAATGACCACCGTGACCGGCAGCAGCCCGCCGTCCTTTCCGGAGGCATTCCAGATTACCAACCAGACTGGCTCGACAACCGGTACGGATATCGGTCCCATTGTCTATGAGGTGACGGTTGAGGGCGTGCCGGAGATAGATTTTACCGACACCAGAAAAGGGGCACCGCCGCCGCTGTCGCCAAAGGTTCAACTGGCGGATGACGATGAGGCTGATTTGCGGAATTTTTTTGATGTCTGGCCGAGAATTATAGGTGGCGATACTTATCGTCCGGCGCCCCAGGGAACGGTTGGCGATTCGACGACTCCGGTAAGCATTGTGCTTGAGTTTCAGTAATAATTATTGGTGGTGAATTGCTATGAAACGGATATTTTTTCTTTTTGGTCTGGTTTTTTCCCTGTCCCTGCTTGTTTCCTGCTCAGGTAATGATGGTGGGGCAGGCTTTGGTGACGGTTCCACCGGTGTCAACCTGAGTCTGCATTTCCCCGGGGGTTCTTCCGACAGCGGCAGTAACCTTTCATCAGCGGTTATCAACGATCTGACGGTGGCCACGGTGCGGGTAACCGTTTGTGGTGCGGGTATGGCTGATATTGTCGAGGTGGTTGGTGTCTCGCCGCCAGACGTGGTCACCATTACCCTTGATGTGCCCAACGGCAGCAACCGCCATTTTGTCATCGAGTGCATGGATGCGGGCGGTGTTGTGACCTGGGTGGGTGATTATTATTACGATGTGGGGGCCTCCTCCGGCTCGGTCACCCTGGATGTGAATATGGATGCTTATTCAGGCAGTCCGTCTGTTTCATCTACAACACCGACCGCAGACGCCACAGGCGTGGCAGTGAACACCACGATCAGCGCCACCTTTGCCGGACCCGTTGATTCGGCAACCCTCACCACAACCACTTTTACAGTGAACAATGGGTCAACCGATATAGCAGGTACAGTATCTTACGATTGGTCCACAAAGGTTGTGACCTTTACCCCGTCTGCAAATCTCTCATACACCGCAACATATGACGCCACTCTCTCAACCGCTGTGAAAGATGTACTGGGTGTGCCTTTTTCAACTGATTATACTTGGGCTTTTACTACCGCAGACGGCACAGCGCCTCTGGTGAGTTCTACAATCCCTGCAAATGGCGCCACTGAAGTGGCTCTTGCCAGTACGGTCGCAGCAACTTTTAATGAAACTATGACAACTGCAACCGTAAATACCACGACCTTTACGGTAAACGACGGGGCGAGCAATATTGCCGGGGCAGTTGGCCCCCCCAGCACCAACACCTTTACCTTTACACCTTCGGCCAATCTTGAACCTAATACCGTTTATACCGCGACTATTACCGCCGGTGCCCTGGATCTTGCCGGCAATCCGCTGGCAGCAAATGCAAATAACCCGTGGAGTTTCACCACCCAGACTACTTTTTCTAAAATTCTCATGGGTGGGGTTAATTACAGCAATGGAGTGTTTTACGACGGCCAGCAGACCGCTGACGGCGGCTTTGTTGCTGCGGGATCTATTTATGTGTTGGATGTGGCGGGTAACTACACTCAGGCAGTCCTTGCAAAATTTGCCGCAGACGGCACCCTGAGTTGGGCCAATCACTATGGAAGCACTATTACTAGTGAAATCTTTCGTGCTGTCAAGCAGACTGCTGACGGAGGGTATATCGTAGCCGGAGATACAAATCTTGGCATCGCCGGCACCGATGATTTCTGGGTCGTAAAAACCGATTCATCCGGGAACATTACCTGGAACAAGGCCTATGGCACGACTGGTCATGATAACATAGAATCCATTGATGTAGTGACCGGTGTTTCAGGAATAGAATATGTTGTTACCGGCACCACCTATGGCCTTGGCCCTGCCGGGGCGGAGATCTGGGCTCTGGCCCTTGATGGCGGCGGCGATGTGGTTTGGACCTTTGCTTATGGAGAGTTAAGCAATGACTCTGCGAGTAAGATTTATCAGGCCTCCGATCAGTCCGGTTTTCTGGTTGCAGGCTCTACCAGTTCCTTTGGCGGGGCTGATACTGATTATTCCTTGATGAAGCTTGACAATACAGGCGTTGTTGTCTGGCAGTATACCTATGTGCGGGGACTTGGCACAATCTGGGACTATCTTTATTCCGCGAGTGAGACCAGTGACGGTCATGTTCTTGCAGGTCAAACCTATAATGGAAGTGACAATGATATGTGGGTGGTGAAGGTAAGCAGTGATGGAAGCACAATTACCTGGCAGAAATTGTATGGTGTTGCAGGTAATGAAGAACGCGCGAATGATCTAAGGGAAACCGGCGCAGGTGCGGTTATTGTTGCCGGCACGACTCGAGGGGTTAATGAATCCCCATGGATTGTCAGCCTTGACAGCAGCGGTAACGTCCAGTGGGAAAAACAATACAACGGCACCTATGACAGACGCCCGTTGGCTTTAGGGCAGAATTCAGACGGGGGCTATTTTGCTGTTGGTGATACGTATGATGATGCATCAATTGACCCGGAATCCCCATTCATGATGAGGCTTACTGGTGACGGAACTCTTGGATGCTCTCTGGACAGCCCGACAACCGCGACCGTGATAAATACCACGGCTGTGGCGCAATTCAATAATTCGGGAAGTACCGGAGATATAGTGACGTATCCGGCTGTTGAGAATACGAATTATTGGGTTAATTCACCAGTGGTCACACCAACCGCTATTGCACCACAGACGGTTATTTCTGATTGCCCCTGATTATTTTTGATTAAGATAATGATTCGAAAAAACGGCCCTGCGATTCGGGGCTGTTTTTTTGCCTGGATTCATTTAGAACTGGTAGTAGATAAACTGCTCTGCCGTGTCCACGGCGCCGAAGAGGATCAGATATATTAGGAAGGCATAGCCTGCGCCCCGCAACATGGGATTCCAGGTATCGATATGTTTCTGCATGTCGGATTTTGAGCGGAGATAATGAAATATCCAGAAAGATATGATAATCCCCAACCCCAGAAGTATCGAGGGTTTGTTAAAGCCTGCCAGGTCAGGTTGAATGAGGATGCGGTAAAGAAAGATTTTAAGTCTGCTGAAATCCGGGGCAAAGAAACAAACTCCAATAAGTACCCGTGTAGCAATATTGAAACACCATGATCCAAATCGCCAGGGCAGACTCATGAAAAAAACATGTTTGCGATATTTTCGCAGTATCTTCAGCCGGATGATCTGATAGATGATCAGATAGAGTCCATGCCCCAATCCCCAGAAAATAAAATTCCATGCCGCACCGTGCCAGAGTCCCACAAGACCCATGGTGATAAGAGTGATTCTGGTATGCCGCCAGAAATGGCGTGGATGAAAGCCACCCAGGGGGACAAACAGATAATCATGCACCCAGGATGACATGGTCATGTGCCAGCGCCGCCAGTAATCAGCCGCATTGGTGGCGGTATGCGGGAAATTGAAGTTAATGCTTAAACGGATGCCGAAAAGACGGGCAACGCCGCGGGCGATCTCGGAATAGGCGGAAAAATCAAGATACAGGGCAACCAGCATACCGCTTGCAGAAAAAACGAGTTCCCCGGTTGTAAAACTGCCGGGATCAAGAAATGCCGGATAGGCGGCATGAATCAACCTGTCGGCCACAACGATTTTTTTCAGCAATCCCCAGAGAATGAGTCGTATGCCTTGCTCGAGATTTTCAAATGTAAAGGGCTGCCTTTGCAGGAGTTGCGGCATGAGTTTTTTGGCGCGTTCGATTGGACCTGCCACCAGTTG
>JAHJJF010000058.1 GCA_018823135.1 Pseudomonadota bacterium | reverse complement strand
CAAGTGGAATACATATTCGATCCTTTTGAGGGGGGAGAAAAGACCAATCAAATTGATGAAAAATATGATCTTTTAGATTAGCTATAATTCTGTTTAAATGTAACCTTCTTTCTAACATTTCAGTGGGTATAAAATCAAAAGGTCTTTCAAGACTCTCTTCCTGGATTGAAATCTTATTGGCGGATTCAGGTTAATGTTTATTGCTATATGAATTGTATCTGGAGGGTATGTGACAAATCAAAAAAAGGTACCTGTAAAATCATTTTGTATGTTTGGGTTTAGTAAATCACCAGTTAGCTCCCTTAAAGAAAGGCTTAACAATCGTCTTGGAATTAGTATTAAGGTGCTAAGCTATGGGGAGTATGGAAACATTTTTTTTCATTCATCTTGTGGTGATATCGCTGAAAATGAGACTGATCTTGTAATAAAGTTAGGCTTTATTCGATCAAAAGACAGGGTTCCTGTTTCGAGTAAGGGAATCCTTAATGGAAAATTCACATTTCAAAATGAATGTGACCATACAAAAATAAGAGGGAATGCCTTGTTGGCTTCCTTTAGTAAGATTCATCCGCAATTCTCAGTTTACAAAACACTGATATCTCCAATGCAATGTTATTATTGGACAGATGGGGACGATTTAATATGTTCAGACAATCTACGGTGTTTAGTTGCAGCCATCGATAACCCTGAAATAGATCAACGGATTATTCCTTTTCATTTTATATATCGTCATGCTCCCGGTGATCTTACATATTATAAAAATATCAAACGGCTTTTGCCAGGGCAACTCTTTAAGTTTGATCAGGGGAAAATCAGGTTGTCACTTATACAGAATTTTAGATTTGAATATAAAAATGAAAGTTCTAACAATTTAGTTGGAGATGTACAGCAACTGAATAAAATAATCACAGAAGTTGTGCATTCCTACCTGGTTGATATTGACAACCGTAACTCTTCTTCGGGGAATCTTTTATCAGGAGGTGTGGATTCTTCTTTGTTGCAGTTGGCGATTAATGAAAAAACAGGTTCAAAACCAAGATCGTTCAGCTATGCGCTCGTTAACACCCCCTGTTTTGAGTTTGAAATCAATTATGCAAAACAGGCCAGTGCGCTGCTTGAGACTGATCATACCTTTGTAGAAGTAACGCCAGAGGAGTATCCCGCGCTAATAGTTGGGGCAATAGAAGCTCTAGGGCAACCTGTAATTTTAGACGTAGGGCCAAGTATGTTAGCCATTTCTCAATACCTTGCAGATAATTTTGCGAATACTCGGTATTTTTTTTGTGGACAAGGGGCTGATACCTTGTTTGGGTTGGATATAGCAAAAAAGATTAAAATAATAGAAATGGCTAAACGAATCCCGGGAGGTGTGGACCTCATGCTTTGGGGGGGGAAGTTGCTCCGGCCATTTTTGTCAGTGGGGCAAACGCTTGTTAAGGGCGCTAATATAATTAAAAATTCAGATGACGCTGATTATTTCTTTGCCCCCCATAATACAATAGCCGTCTATCATAATCTCAGTATTGCACGTCGTTGTTTCGGTGATGATATAATAAAACAGGTTTTTTTATATAGAAGAGAACTGGAGGAAATGTATTTAAATAGTCATGATTATACTGAAAAAGTCCATACCATAGACCTGTTGAGTGATACCTATGAAATTGGTGTACAGAACAGTCAATTATTTATGGCAAATGATAAAGAGCAAATCTATCCATTCATGGATCAAGATATTATCGAAGCCTCCTTTTCGATAAACTCTCGAGGGAGATATATCAATCACCTCCAGGTTAAACCATGGTTAAAACAAATACTTAATAATAAAGGATTATCTCAGATATATAAAAAACCCAAAGGCGGTTCGGTATTTACTGCTGACCTTTATAAATGGATGAAAGAAGGCCCTTTGAAAGAGATGGTAATGGAGATTGATATTCCTTCATTTTTAACAAAAAAAGATTATGATAAGTTAGTCGAAAAACCGGATAAATTTTTATGGGCCTTATTGACTTTTGATATTTTCAAAAAGAAACTTGTTGATTTTAAATGAATTCTCTGCCGGTCAATTTTTTTAAAAAGTCAAAACGGGTTTTAAATTTTCCATCGGAATAATTGGGGATTGTTTTACGTACCTTTAGGTCGTCATTTTTCTGGGGGAGGAAGCAAAGCTTGTTGCTAATCACGAGTATTATTTAATTGAGAAGACATAATAAATATTACAGTAATGAATTCTAAAACTAATCATGGTCGTCAATCCGTTGTCTGTGTCATTATATATCTTGTTCTATGTTGTACTGTCGGCACGATTCTCTATCTCCATGCTACTTCTGAAAGATCGCCCTTTCTTTTAGAAGCGCCACAGATATCAATTTCGCAGCCGGCATCCCTAGATGCCCTGTCGTCTACTTTTATTCTGCCTAATGAGTTTAAATTAGCGGGCGAGCCGGAAGAATATGATAAGAACAATCTTTTTGAAAAGATCAACGGTAAGGCCCCGCTCTATCTGGAGGCAGGTTTCACCCGTCTGCACAGTCAAAGAATAATCCACCAAAAGGATTCCTCCCTTTGGTTGGAAATTTTTATCTATGACATGGCTGAAGCTGTCAATGCTTTCGCTGTTTACAGCACACAAAGACGCCCTTCGGCAGCAACAAATCCTGCTCTTGAATCAATTTATCACTACAAAACCGAAAACGGCCTCTATTTATGGCGCGGCAGATATTATCTTGAGTTCATCGGTTCTGCCCAATCACCTTTTCTGGACAAGGCGATGATCGAAATCGCAACGCACTTTGGCAGCAGTTTGTCGGCTGAGCAAAGCTCTATTCTGGAGCTGAATTTGTTTCCCCTGGAAAATCTTGTGCCAGACAGTTTCAAACTCAGCCTGCTCAACACATTTGGTACTGAGGCCTTGAACAAAACCTTTACTGCCCGCTACCTGCTTGACGGCAAGGAGGCAACAGCTTTTATTTGTTTGAGCGAGACCAATGAGCAGGCGCAAAAAAATCTTGCGGAATACTCTTCGTTTCTGATGAATAACGGGGCACTCCGGCTGGAGTCAGAAGATCCTGCAATTCGTTTTTTCGATCTGTACGGCACGGTTGAAGCTTTTTTTACACACGGCACATATGTTATGGGGGTTCATGAGGCTGAAGACCTGCAGACCGCCAAAAAAATGATTCTACAGTTAAGCATACGACTTGAAGAAACGAAGAGGCCGTGAATTGTGACGGATTCAAATGGAACAAGCAATAGAAGGCAATTCCTGATCAGCACCTCCAGGGCAGGGGTTTCCATTGCCGCGGCCGGAGTTGCCTCCTACCTTCTCTATGACCCTGCGGGACCCAAGCCGGCGGGGGAATCAGAGATAGTTTCAGGGTTGGCTGATTTCAGTGTTCCTTATGCCCCTGGAAACACCCTCAGCATAGTTACAGGTACCGACCGGATCACGACAGTGAATCGCGCGATTCAAGTTCTGGGCGGGATAGAGCGTTTTGTCAAGCCAGGTGATACTGTGGCCATTAAACCCAATGTCGCCTTTGCCGCCCCATCGCTGCTTGGCTCAACCACCAACGCTGATCTGGTTGCTGAAGTCATCCGTCTTTGTTTTGTCAAGGGCCGGGCAAAAAAGGTGATTGTCCTGGACAATCCCATTAATGATCCGGCAAGCTGCTTTGCTTTAAGCGGGATCGGCAATGCTGCTGAAATGGCCGGCGCTGAGATTATCCTGCCGCGGGAAAACCTCTTTAAGCCGGTGACTTTGAAAAAGGGCCGACTTATCCGGAACTGGCCGGTTTTTATGGTTCCTCTTGAGAAAGTTGACAAGCTCATAGGCATTGCTCCTATTAAGCATCACCAGCGAAGCGGCGCCTCAATGACAATGAAGAACTGGTATGGTCTGCTTGGCGGACGGCGAAATATTTTCCACCAGGAGATCAATGCCATTATCAGTGAACTGGCAATGATGGTGACGCCAACCCTGGTGATCCTTGACGGGACCCAGGTGATGATGACTAATGGGCCGACAGGCGGGGCTCTCTCTGATCTGCGGCAGGCCAACACGATCATTGCCAGTTGTGATCAGGTTGCTGCCGATTCCTTCGGATGTTCGCTGCTCGATCTCACGGTAAACGATCTGCCATACCTGGAAAAAGCGGAAAGTGCCGGAGCAGGAACCACCGATTATCAGTCTCTGAAACCTGTTTTTTCAACAAGTTGACCATTATGAAAATCGTCCAGACAAGAAGAATAAGTCAGTTGGTTTTTTTCGTTCTTTTCGGCTGGTTCTGTATCGTTGCCACCGTTGGAGAAAGTTTCTGGCAGATACAGGGCTGGCCGGTCAACTGGTTGCTGCAGCTTGACCCTCTTGTCGCCATAGGAACAGTACTCACGACTCATACTCTTTACAGGGGGCTGTTGTGGGCTTTGGCAACCATCATTCTGACGATACTTTTCGGCCGTTTTTTCTGCGGCTGGGTATGCCCCTTCGGGACCATTCATCAGGTTGTCGGGTATCTTGCCCACAGGAAGGCATCTCTCAAGCAAAAGCTGCAACTCAACAGTTATCACAATCTCCAGCGTCTTAAGTATTATCTCCTTATCGTATTCCTTGCCGCTGCGGCGTATCCTTCTCATGCTGCGGTCCTTTTTACCGGGCTGCTTGATCCAATTCCCCTGATATCGCGATCGTTCAATCTTGTCCTTCTGCCAATGCTGGACGCCTCCCATGGGATTACTTCTGTAAAGCAACGATTTTTTGAGGGTGGAGGGCTGATATTGATTGTTTTCTTTCTCTCTGTTCTGGCAAATATGCTGATCCCTCGTTTCTACTGCCGATTCATTTGCCCCCTTGGCGCGCTCTTTGGCCTTATGACCAAAGTGAGCCTCTGGAAAATCAGCAAGAAGACCCTTGAATGCAGCGACTGCAAGGCATGTGAGCGAGATTGCGAAGGCGGCTGTGAACCATCTACCCGCATCCGGTCCAGCGAATGTCTCTTGTGCTGTAACTGTCTTGATGCCTGTGAGGATCAGATAATGACCTACCAGGGTGTTCATTCAAATATTGAACAACCTGGCCCGGATATCTCCCGACGCGGCTTTGCGCTGTCACTTGTTAGCGGTCTCATTTCTGTTCCAGCCTTGAACCTGGACAACAGAAACGGCGCCAATTATTACTCTTCTTTAATACGGCCTCCAGGGGCTCTGGCAGAAAACGAGTTTCTGCAACGATGCATTCGATGCGGGCAATGCATGCGAATCTGCCCGACCAATGTTCTTCAGCCCGTCGGCTTTGAGTATGGAATTGAGGCCTTATGGACCCCGGCCCTGAACAACCGAATAGGCTCAAGCGGCTGTCAGCTTAATTGCATTGCCTGCGGACATATCTGTCCAACATCGGCTGTCAGGCCACTTACCTTCAGTGAGAAGATTGGCAGTGGTGATTTTAAACCAGGAGGACCGATAAAAATCGGCACTGCTTTTCTTGATCGGGGCCGCTGTCTGCCCTGGGCCATGGACAAACCCTGCATTGTCTGCGAGGAAAACTGCCCTGTGAGTCCCAAGGCTGTTTTTACTCGTGAGGAATTTGCAACGATTCGGGATGGCATTCTGAGTGTGAAGGAAATTCATGGAGAGAGAATAATTATTCAACAGAAAACCCTGGTTGCCGGCCACTTTTCCACCGGAGATTATTATTGTCTCATGGGTGAAACACGATACAGAATTTTATCGAACTCCACTGATACTCTCATGCTTGACGGGAATCCGAAGGCAGATGCACCGGCGCCTTCAAATCTTTTTGTACAAATTCGACTCCAGAAACCCCATGTGGATATAAGTCGGTGCACCGGGTGCGGAATCTGCGAGCATGAATGTCCGGTAAGCGGCAAGAGGGCGATTCGTGTTTCCGCTGAGGGCGAGACCAGGAATTCTGACAGGACGTTACTTCTCAAGCGCTGGATAAAATGATCGGAGGGTAAGCCAATGAGTGATGAACAGCAGAACATGAAGAGAAGAGATTTCCTCAAAGCAATTGGTGCTGCAGGAATGGGATCATTGCTTGGCCCGGGTCGAGCCATGGGCTCCCAGGGTTTAGCTGAAGGAGATGCAACTGCCACAACAGCAAAATTTCCCCAGGTTCCCAGGCGAATCCTTGGTAAAACAGGGATTCAGGTGCCTTGCCTCTGGCAGGGATTTCATTATGATCTTCTCGACAAGCAACTGGTCTTGCGAAAGTCTTTGGAGTGGGGAGTTACTCACTGGAATACGGCGTATTCCTATTCTAATGGCAACAGTGAATTGGGAATAGGCAAATTTTTCGAAAAGAATCCTCAGGCGAGAAAGGAAGTTTTTCTGGTCACCAAAGCCTCGAAAGTTGATTCTATAGATGATGTTGAAAAGAGACTGCAGGCCTCCCTGAAAAGAATGAATACAGAATACATTGATCTTTATTACGGTGTGCACGGGATGTCTGAACCGAAACAGTTCACCGGGGAATTGCGGCATTGGGCTGAAAGCGCAAAGAAACGGGGACTGATCCGTTATTTTGGCGTCAGTATCCATGAAAATACTACTGAATGTCTCACTGTTGCTGCAAAACTCGACTGGATTGATGCAATTATGATGCGCTACAATTTCAGGTTGACGCAAGATAAGAAACTCAATAAGGCAATCGATGCCTGCCATAAAGCCGGCATCGGTCTGATTGCCATGAAAACACAGGCTAAGGAAACATGGTTCCGGCTTGGCAGAAAACTGACCGATCATTTTCTTGAGAGTGGTTATACCGAGGGGCAGGCCAAACTAAAAGTGGTGCTGGAGGACAAGAGGTTTGCCGCAGTCTGCATATCCATGCCGAGCATTGCTCTGCTGACAACCAATGTGGCCGCAGCTCTGGATCGGTTGAAACTTTCACAAGTCGACAGGACGGTTCTGGCAGAGTATGCAGATGAAACTGGCAGGGGATATTGTGCCGGGTGCAGCAATATCTGCAATAAGACTGTTCCTGAGGCGCCATACATCAGTGACGTGATGAGATTTCTGATGTATTACAACGGGTACGGGGAGAAGGAAAATGCCAGAAAACTCTATGGGCAGATTCCCTATGCTCAGAGGCAGAAACTGCTGAACACGGATTTTTCCAGGGCTGAGTCTCTCTGCCCGCAGCAAGTGGCAATTGGAGAATTTATGAAGCAGGCGGGTCAAAAGCTTGGGTGAGGGCCAGGAGCAGCTAGTCGCTGGATTTGCTGATTATCATCCCCTTCCTGCCTGACGCCTAAAACGTGAATAGTAATGCGTAAAGATAGCCGAGAGTGTTTCTCGGGATCAGGTAGAGCATTCTTTTTGAGCGGAACCAAAACTTATCTTCAGACTCCTCTGAATTTGCCGAAATAATGCCAACCTGAACAGAATCACCAAGTGCCCGCCTGAAGAGTAACCGGCTTTTCCGGCCATGGACGCTGGCCGTAAATACGTCTATTTTTTTCACAGATGGCTTAACCTCATTTAACCATAAGCTAAAGGCCTTTGCCGTTGTGAAGGTTCGGTTTTGCTTCAACTCCCACACCGGCACAGCAACTATCTTCTCGGCAGGAACCCCAAACTCTATCAGTTCATTTTTGCCTCGATACGCATCGGTCTGCTCTATCCTGTCTGCCGTCTCCCCGGTTGAAGGTCCGCCAACTGAGGCAATCATTGTATATGACCCGTGATTAAACAACTCTGCGGCCTGTTCCAGAAGAGCCGATGGTATCCACCCCTCAACGACCAGAATTTCTCCATTAACCGGTTGGTTTATGACAAGAAATGGATAGATATTAAAGGCGTAAGCAAGGCCGAATGTTGAAAAAAAAACAAGAATAATGATACGTTTTGTTCTTGCAAGCGGCACAGTATGCGATTGACCTTCGTCCATGGTTGTCTTGTTTCGTGAATTTTGTGTGGGAGGAAACTTTCTACTCCAAAGATTGATGGAACCGCAAAGGAAAAATTCTCAAATGTGTGGGTGTATCAATTCAAGCAGAAGGCATGCACAAAAATAAAACTTGGAATGTCCCCATTGCGAAAGGAAGTTTTCTGTTTAAGTAGTAGTGGGATTTTTCCCTTACGATGGCTTACTTTCTGATTTAATTATCTGGGCCGGGCATAGAACAGTTTTGAAAGGCCGGCATAGAGAGGAAATGGCATACGTTGAAGCATTGATCGCATGAACTCCATGGTCGGTTTGTTTTTATGCAAATCAGAAAGTTCTGATTGCGGATATATGAAAGTCGGCAATACCGTCTTTTTTGAAGTCCAGTGGTCCTTGAATTTTACCAATCCCGTTTCTGTGAGGGGCGTTCTGCCGAAATCAAATTCCAGTTTTCCGGCCCTCTTAGCCGCTGTGATCGTTGTCCAGAAAAGCAGGTGATTCGGACACATGGCGGTATATTCAGTCTTATATGCGAGGACTTCTGCGGAAATTCTTTTCTGGTATTTAAGGTTCAACAGCCCCCCAACCATCTCCTCTTCATTGTAGACGAGAAGCAATTCAACCCAATCGCGGTCTTTTAAATAACGCCATATCCCTTCAAAAAATTTCCAGGGGATGGCGGGAAGGCCCAGCCGTTGGCGATTGACCACATAGAGATCGTAAAACTGTTTAAAATCGTTGACCGAACTTGCGTAGCGGATAGAGAGGGGGCTTTTCAGGCATTTACTTATTCTGTTGCGGACATTACTTCTGTTGAAGGAAAGCATCAATTCATCTTCGCTAAGCTGAAGGTCAATTGCATGATGGACATGCTTGTCGTTCCTGGTGAATATTCCTACGGGAATGGAGTTTGTTGCCTGGAATGTATTCAATTTCAGAGATGATGCATTTGATTGACTCAAAAGACGGGGCAGTTCTGAAAAAAGATGATGCAGGGCGGATTCGGATGTTGCCAGCGGGTCGGATAAGGTTGAGAAAGGAGTGCAGATGAGGCGTTTTCTGCCGGAAAGCGATGTAGTGATGCACAATGGAATGCCGGCGCAAATTGATCCGGCAGCATCCCGGACGATGATGTAGTGAGGTTTAAGGTTCTTCCAGACATGTTGCACAACCATGAGCCATTCTGCGGTGTGGCAGACCCAGCCATGCGGGTGGGCGGTAACAAATGCATCCCATTCCGGTTGGCGGTGTGGATCAATGATCTCTATTGTATACTGGCCGGGGAAGTTGCTTGTGTTCATTGCATTATTGTCTGTTTTCACAAAAAAAGGGTTCAATCTTCATTATGAAATTGCCAGTCAGAAATCCTGTGGAATCCGGTTAGTTTTTTTCTTTGGTGACGAGGTAATTGCCAATTGCCAGGTGTTTTAATCCGGACTGCTTGAATACATCGATGGCATCGCCGGGTTTGCATACGATTGGAAAGCCGTGCAAGTTGAAGGAGGTGTTGAGTACCACGCCAGTGCCGCTTAATTCCTTGAAGTTTTTGATAAGCCGGTAGTAATCCGGATTCCATTTCTCATAGACCACCTGTGGCCTCAGGGTGCGATCATAGGGGTGGCTTGCCGCATAGATCTTATCATGGGCTATGGCGCAGTCGAAGCTCAGAATCATGTACGGCGCAGAAATATTTTTAGGATTCACCAGAATTTCTCTGGCATCCTCTTCGATCATTGAGGGTGCAAAAGGCATCCAGAAATCCCGGTTCTTGATCATGTCATTAATGACGCGGATCGTATCCCGGTTGGCCGGGTTCGCCAGAATCGAACGATTCCCCATGGCACGTGCCCCGAACTCCATTCGGCCTTTAAAGCGTGCGACTACCGCCCCTTTGTAAAGAAGAGCGGCAACATCTTTTTCAATATCATCGCAATATATGTAATTGACCCCTGCTGTATTCAATTCCTGCTTGATAACATCATCGGAGAATTCAGGGCCGAAGTATAAATTTTCAAGGGGGGCAATGGATACGGGTTCATTATGATCATGGCAGTGTTTGGCATGCACCGCATAGGCAGCACCAATGCTGTTTGTGGGGTCTCCGCAGGTAGGGTAGATAAAAAGCGACTCGAGTTCAGGGATTTCCATGATACGCTTGTTGGCCTTAACATTCATTAATACGCCACCACTCATGGCCACTTTTTTGATGCCTGTCGCAAGAATGCAATTGCGCACCCAGGTCACCATGAAATCTTCGGTGAAATCCTGAATGGCTCGGCAGATAATGTCAAAGCGCTGTAACTCCAGCATATTCTTGAGAAATTGAAAGCTGTATTGAAAGTGGGGGCAGCCTTTGGCGCGTTTCCAGGTGATCCCTTTGGATTCATTATTAAAAACAACAAGGGCGTCGAACCTTTTCTTGAGAGCCTCGGACCGTGAAGCCGATCCATAAGGAGACATGCCCATGATTTTGTATTCATGCTCTTCCGGAACCATCCCGAGGATAAAGGTAATCATCGAGTAAAGGTAGCCGATGGATTCACTCACTGAGACTTCAGCGAGTTTATGCAAGTTGCCGCCCGCGCCGATGGAAACCGTTGCACAGAGTCCGTCTCCGCCGCCATCATTGGTCAGCACGAGCACTTTGTCATCTCTCCACCAGGGGCTGCCAAAATAGGCGGCTGCGGCATGAGAGTGGTGATGATCCTGAAAGCTGATTTTGTCTGCATTGAAACCGGCATCAACGGCAAATGAAAAACGTTCTCGTGTCCGTTTTTTTACTGCATAATCCAATAATGGGGTTTTTTTTGCCAGCCGTCGCAGATAAGTCGGGAATGCGTTTGATTCTTTGAACTCCTTCATTAACGTGACGCGGTTTTTATATGCGGGGATATGGTTGCTGCTGAATACGAATTTGTCGATGTCCTCTGGACGATTATTGGAATAATCCCAAAGAAACCGAAGGGCTTCTTTGGGGAATGTTGAATGATTTTTGATTCTTGTCAGGCGTTCTTCTTCGAGTGCAAAGACGATTTTACCGTCTTCAAGTAAGGTTGCAGCTGCATTATGTCCGTCATGGATGCCGATTATTTTCATGAAGTTATCTTCTGTGGATAAATTGTTATTGAATCATGCATAAATATAGGGGCCTTTGTGAAATAAAGGGTTGGCAGGGGCTTTAAGCCGCGATGCTATCTTGAGTGCCGCACAATCTGATATTATAGCACAATTGCCCTTTGCAGGCGAGACTGTAAAGGGAAAACAGGGTAATGCCGATAAATTGTCCGGATTTCTGAGTTGCAGTGCAAATTTTTTATTTCTGAAAATGTTCCCGATCCCAGGCCGAGAGAAGAGACCTGGCCGTAAAGACTGCGAGATTCAGGGTCTTCAGATTAATATGCTTGGCCAAATCTTCAGGGGTTTCCGTGTAGGGATTCTTGTAGATTGAGTTCATGAAAACAGCTGCGTATCCTTCATCCCAGAAGGATTGCTCGTCCCCTCAGGCGCAGGAGTCGCCAAATTTCCACTTGATAACCTCTAGTTGTGACGGTTTTTCTTTTGGCTGGAGGGTTTTGTCTTCAGATCTGCCGGCAACAACAAAAACCTTTTCTTTTTCTATAAGTCGAGTTCCAAGATTGTAAGCCATTTTCAGGATCATTTTAGATTTTTTCATTGTAGGCAATTCCCCTGCAAGCACATCAATAACTTTTTTAGAAAAAAGTGCAGTGGGATTATTATAGCCGACAATATCGATATTGAGCACCCCAATGACGGGCACGCCTTCACGCCGGAGTTGAGATGCAAAGGCTTTGCTGCCCTCATGCCCGTCTTCTTCATTAGAAAAGAAAACGACCTGCACATCATTATTTAACGGTTGCCTGCCAAGAAGTTTGGCGATTTCTAAGAGAACAGCAACGCCGCTGCCGTTATCATCAGCGCCTGGGGCATCGCCTGAAAGGCCGCGACTGGTCGAATCGAAATGAGCAAAGACAATAATTCGGGAGGCAGTTTTTGCCGTACCGGGAAGAGTCATCCAAAGATTTTCCCACTCCTGTCCTTCATATGAGTACACTTGGCGAACGGGAGTCAGCCCCAATTGATTTATTCGGCGCTTTAAGTATTCACTTGCTTTTGACTGTCCTGCCCAGGACTGCCGTTCTCCCATGGCTTGCAAGTCAAGCAAGGTCTGTTTCAGTTCATTTTGTCCTGTCTGACAATCCAGTGATGATGCATTATTCTCTTTCAGCTCATTTATGCACCACAGGCCAGAAAAAACTATTAAAGCAAAAAACAATATCGTTACAATTTTGACTTTCTGTTTTTTTGTGGTTTTAGGTGTTTGGAAATTCATCATTTGTATTTAATTATTAAAATCATGAGGTTAAGGAGTGCAATACTCAAAAGTATTCAGTTAAAATATCATTATAGGAAGCGGTTGTCCGATTTATTTCAGGCGGCTAAATTTCAGGGTGAGAGTTAAGGGAATTGCTCCAATCAGTGCTCCAAAGGTATTGAGGATTAAATCCAGGGACTGAGAGCTTCTGCTGGGCATCCAGGCCTGCAGAAGCTCTATGTTCAGGCTGGTTAAGAAGCAGAATAAGACGGCGAACAGTATCGCCTTTTTTTTGAAAATTCCGTTGAGATCAAGAAAAACAGCGGAAAGGAAAAAACCCAATGGAATGAAACCTGCCAGATTGATTGCCGCATCCATGAAAAAACTTCTGTTCAGGCCCGACTCAGGGATAATACCTGTGAGAAAATGTTTTTTCAGGAGGGGCAGGCGGGAAGGAATTACGAGTGGAAAGGTCCCGCCTGCATGATTGATGACCGAGCCTCCCGTCTTTTCATCAAAAAGATAGAGCAGAACGGGTCTTTCTTCTCCGGTTGAAGAAAATTGCTGTTCTTCGGACCATGTCTGGAAGCTGGATGCGATGGCTCCGGGCGACAGTTCATGGTTATGGATTGCCAACCCGAAGACCTCACCCTGCCATGAATTTGTCCCGTATACGGAGTTGCCGATGATGAGTTCAGGGCGGTTTCCATCGGGGATGGAGAGGGTGAGACCGATGTCTGATTGTACTGCTTGCCCGTTAATGTAAATGCTGGATCCGTTTATTCCGGTGGTGATGGAAAAAAATACAGGTTCCAGGGGAGCGGATGCAAGCTGTGCATATATCCGCTTCGTTTTTCTCCGATGCGCATAATCATCGCCATTCATGACAATAATATACGAGCGCCATTGTCCTATGAGGAGCTGGTCCGGATCTCTCCCGTCATGAAGGGAAAGGATATGGCTGAACTCATTATGTTTAAAGCTCTCGGGCTGAATGACCATTTGAATGGAAAAACCGTCCTGGCTCAAGGTTTTTCCGGCAAGGAGATTTTTGTCCAGCTGCGTATAGGCAATGCCGTATTTGTCAAAGTGAATGCCGGGTCTGCCGGAAAGCCAGGATACATGATTGGAAAAATCATAGCCCTTGGGATTGAGTCCGAAGAAAAGGGTGACAAGGAAGACGGCTACGGCTGCGGAAAGCAAGATTGGATTAGGTTTGTTCATGTTGAATAGAAAAAAATTTCACCGCGAAGTCCTAAAGTATAAATGCTTAATGTTTCAGGGAACTGCAGAATTTTGAATTTCGAAAAACGAATTTCGAAGTTTTTTTATTTCGAGGGTTCGAAATTTCTTGTTCAATATTCGAAATTCTTTTTTCGTGCTATGCCTTATGACCGACACATTAGGCCTTAAGCCCTCTAGTATGCGCCCTTCATGCCCAGCACCACAAAGATTGTTTCAAAGAGGATGTTGAAATCCAAAGTGAGACTACGATTATAGACATAGTAGAGATCCAGCAGGATCATGTCTTCAAAGGAGACTTCACTCCGGCCGGCAACCTGCCATAATCCGGTTATGCCGGAAGGGACGGAAGCGCGTTTTTTGTACCAGTCCTTATAGAGTTCATATTCGTATGGCAGGCACGGTCTTGGCCCCACCAGGCTCATATCACCTTTTAACACATTGATTAATTGAGGCAATTCATCCAGGCTGAATTTTCTTATCAGATTCCCGACCCTGGTGATCCGGGGGTCATTGGTGATTTTTAATGGCTTCTTTTCGCCTTCCTCGTTGCCGATTTCACCTTTAATAAGTTTGGAAACATAATCTTTATGAATTTCATTGCTGGAATTCATTCGCATTGAGCGGAATTTGTACATGGAAAAGGGGTTGCCGTTTTTCCCCACAGCCTTGGCGAGGTAGAAAACAGGCCCCGGCGATTCAAGCTTGATAGCCACGACAATCAACAGGAATAAAGGCAGTTGCAGAATGAAGACTATCAAGGCAAGCAGGACATCGACGATCAGTTTTATTTTGTTGAACAACCAGTTGTTTTTCTGGGAGCAAAGGCGGATCATCGGCAGGCCGCAAAAATTATCGGGATACAGTTTTACGTTGATTATCGGCAGCAGCTTGGGCGGGAACCAGGCATTGATCCCGGCTGAAGTGAAAACATCCAGCATGTTGACCAGCGTAGGTTTGTCAATATCCTCGTCAGTGATGATGATATCGTCGATTTTAAATTTGTCCACTATGGCCTGGATCTCTTCGATTTCTCCCAGATGAGCCTTGCCCAGGGATTGTTTCAGTCCGCAGGTGGAATCCTGTCCCATGGTGCCTGCAATCCAGAAGGGCGCATCGTTATCCACTATATATCGTGCAATGTTGTCTGCTTCGCTATCGGAGCCGATAATCACCACCTGCCTCCTGAAGCGCCGCCGCAGCCATTTATTGAAAACAATATGAACCAGAAAGATTCGGCTCACGGCGAGCAACATTGCTGCGATGAGAAAACAGAAGAATATTATTCTATAATTGGTCATGAAAACAGGGATGCCTTCTTTGCTGAACATTCCAGTCAAGCCGACGATGAGAAAGGCCATCCCCAGAGCCAGAATGAAATCAAGTAAATGACTCCACAGAAATCTGCTCAAGAACAAAAGGACCACGGCACCTGTAAGCAATATGCTTATGAAAAAGTAAAAATTGTTATCCAGGAGTTCGGAACTGTTGAACAGAAAAAGAACGATTATCAGCGTCAGGATGCTCCAGCAGAATGATTTCACCAGATTTTTGAGATGCTCTTTTAGTGAAAAAAGAAAATTATAATTGTACAGCCGGTAGGTTTGAAAAAATGAGATGGCGGTGAGGCTCAGTATGGCAAAGGCAATGGTTGAGCCGGGGTCGTCATTTAAATAATCCAGCCATCCTGTGAGCCAGGCTCCAAGGGCAAAGGCCCCTGTGGTTACAGCAAGATCATTCATCAGTAATGTGAATTTATATGTAGGAAAGAATGATGACTTATTGTCCACAGCGTTCCTTTTTTTGAGGGTTAGAGTCTTGGGCTTGAGGTCAGACCGTGGCGTTGTCAGGTCGCCATTCTGTATAAATTTACCAACGTCTGCGGCACGATGCAATGTTTTTGAAGTCAAGCTGTTTCCAGCTTAAGCTGGGTTGGTATAACCCGCAGGACACCGATCAAAGAAGGAGGTATAGTGGAATATTTTTTTTAAACTTCTGCGGGTTGAAATTGTCCTCTAACAAAACATCGGACGATTGAAGGCCCCCTGACATATCATCGAATGATTGTCGCATTATTCGGTAGTTGAATTATCACCATAAAACGAAATTGAGGGTATTGTTCATGGCATTGCTGCGATCAGTTCCTTTTTTTCATCACCCGGGCAGGGTTTCCGGCGACAATCGTATCAGGCGGGACATCTTTGGTAACTACTGCCCCTGCTCCGACAAGCGCGCCTGCACCAATCGTTATGCCGCATAAAATGGTGGCGTTCGAGCCGATGGAGGCTCTCTTTTTTATCAAGGTCGGAATGCACTTCCAGTCAGCCTCGGTCTGGAGGGAGCCGTCCGGGTTGACCGCCCACGGGTCGGGATCATTAATAAACATCACCCCATGACCGACCATTACTTCATCTTCGATGGTCACTCCTTCGCAGATAAAAGTATGGCTCTGGATTTTGCAGCGTTTGCCGATGAAGGCGTTTTTCTGGATTTCAACAAACGGCCCGATTTTGGTTCCATCCCCAATGGTGCAGCCGTATAAGTTGACAAAGGCGGAGATTTTGACATCTTTTCCCATTTTGACGTCAAGGGCAATACGCTTTTGAGGATCATCTGTCATGGGTTAACTCCGGACTTCCTTTATTTTTTCCACCACGTAGTGAATCTGCTCTTCAGTCAGTTCCGGATACATTGGCAGGGAAACAATCTCTTGGGCACATTTCTCTGACACCGGAAAATCACCTTTTGCATAGCCCAGAAAACCATAGGCATCTTGCAGGTGAAGGGGGACGGGATAATGGATTCCGCAGGAAATTCCTTTTTCTGCAAGGGTCTCTATAAGGGCATCGCGGTTTTGTGTACGGATGGTATAGACATGATAGACGTGTTTTGCATACACAGCCACATGGGGAGTAGTCACTGACGATACATCTGCAAGGAGTTCATTATACAGTTTGGCATTGTTTCGTCTTGCCTCGGTCCAGGCGGGAAGGTATGGAAGTTTCACCCCAAGGACGGCGCCCTGAAAACCATCCATGCGGCCATTCCATCCCACTATCGAATGATAGTATTTCTGGCGCTGGCCATGATCACGGAACATGCGCGATTTCTCCGCAAGTTCACGATTATTAGTCACCACGGCCCCGGCTTCACCGTAAGCGCCCAGGTTTTTCCCCGGGTAGAAACTGAAACAGCCGGCATCACCAATAGAACCGGCTCTGCGGCCTTTGTATTCAGCGTCGTGGGCCTGGCAGGCATCCTCGATTACAGCAAGACCATGGTCCCTGGCTATATCCATAATCGGGTCCATGTCAGCCGGCTGGCCGTAAAGGTGGACAGGGATAATAGCCTTTGTTTTTGGAGTGATTGCCGCCCTGATAAGGTTTGGGTCCATATTATAGGTTTGTTCATCAATATCGATAAAGACTGGTGTCGCGCCGCAGAAGCTGATCGCCTCGGCTGTTGCAATAAAGGTGCTTGGAGAGGTGATGACCTCATCGCCTGCCCCGACCCCAAGGCCAATAAGGGCCATCCAGAGAGCGTCTGTGCCGTTCCCTACTCCTATGGCATGGTCACATTGGCAAAACCGGGCGAAGTCATTTTCAAATTTTTCCACCATCGGCCCACCGGCAAAGGATGTATTATCAAGGACCTCCTGTAATGCTGCTGAAATTTCTTCCCGGATAGTTTCATACTGGGCTTTCAGGTTTAGAAACGGCACTTTCATTAATAGCGTCTCCTTCTTGTGAACAATTATTGGTTATGAATGTGACGAGTAACTAATAAAAAATATTTCATCATTTTAATGGTTGGTGTGCATCCCCACAAAGGGCATAAATTCCTGCTCACAGGGATGGGGGATTCAGTCCGCATATTTCATGAATGATTTTGCAATAGGAACAATTTTTTCCCCGCAAACAATGAAATATTATAACCACAGAGGTCGCAGAGTGCACAGTAATTTTGTTGTTATGATGAGAAAGGTGAAGAGTGAAAGCTGAAAGGTCAAATCAGGAAGGGGAAAGGGAAGGCAGAAATGGTAACGGCTCAAGAACAGAAGTAATCATTCCAGTCTTGAGCCGCAGAACAATCAGATAATCGTTATATTGACTTGGGTTGTATTTATTGTCCTCTGATTATCAGTGACGGTAAGAGTTACAGTGTAATTGCCTGGCTGATATTCATGGATTATCCTCTCATCCGAGGAGGCGTCACTGCCGTCTCCGAAAACCCATGAATATTCAACGATTGTACCATCGTCGAAATCTTTTGATTGGCTTGCATCAAAAGCCACGAGGTTATTTACGCCATCTGCTTGAATTTCAGCCTGCGGCGCTTTGTTTGCGGTAATAGGTTCTGAATGAGCGCTTTCGTTATTAGTTATATCATATGCGGTAATGGTGAAAGTCTGAGGGCCGCTT
>JAHJJF010000057.1 GCA_018823135.1 Pseudomonadota bacterium | reverse complement strand
TGCATCCGGAAAAGCCGGGAAGGAAAAAAATGTACTTCTTTTGCAGTAAACTGCAGTATACTTTCAGGCAGAATCGACCACAAGCGAACCCCTCCGCAGCAAGGGGTATGTAATTTACGAGTCGCATCAGGAGAAAGGCCTGTCGGCCTTGTTGACTCAGGCGAGGGTAAGTACATTTTTTAAGCTTTTGTTGTGGCGGAGGGGGGTTCCTCCTCCATTTCTCAATCATCATAAATACGTGTTAAGGCGAAGAGTATGGCGCTCGATACAAAATTGACCGAATTTTATAAAGCCCATCTTCCGGAAAGTCGGATTGAGGGCACGATGCTCAGGGCTGAATGTCCTTTCTGTGCAAAAAAAGGCAGAAAAAAGACCGGCGCAATAATTGTTTTTCTTGGGGCGGAAGGATATTTTACTGGTTACTTTCGGTGCCTGAGTCGTTGTGTCCCCGGAGGGTTTGCAGCTCATTTCGCTAGATTAAGGGGCTTGGAGTCGGGCAGTGTTCCTGGTCACGATCCGGATGGTGAGCCGTATCTGGAAAAAAGTGAATTTCCCCTGGATACGATCAATTCAGACATTCCCAAATATCAATCCAGCATCACTGTAAAAATTAAGGAAAGATTTGCAGGCCAGGGGGTGAGCGCGGAAACTCTTGAAGAATTGAAAATCGGTTTCAACGGCCGCTATATCGTCTATCCGTATTATATGGCAAACGGTAACTGCTATACGGCGCATTGTATTTCTCCGGAAAACAAGAGTGAACAGTTCTGGCATGGGGATCAGTCTTTTTCCGCAAACGGGCTGCAGATTTTTAACATCAATGACATTGATTATTGCCAAGGCGGGGCGTTGTTTGTTGTCGAAGGGGAAGAAAATCTTCTCTGCCTTCGGGAGCTTGGATTTCCAGGAGTTGCGGTCCCGGTCGCAAAGGATCTGGCGTTCATTGATCCCAAACGTTTTCAATATATACAAACTGTTTTTCTGGTGGTGAACAACAGTCTGGAAGCGGATAATGCGGCCCGCGCCTTTGCCGCACGGGTGGGCTTTAAGGTTCGGATGCTCTCCTGGCCGGCGCAACGGGAACGTGATTTCTGCCTGGTGAAACTGGCCAGGGAAGATTCGGCGGATTTCAAGAATCAGGTCACCGCAATGGTCAAGGCCTCACAGGCTTTTTCCCCCTTCCGGCGGCCGGGGCGTGAATATCAAGTATTTCTTGAAAATATCGACAGGCAGCATTCGGAAAGTTTTCAGGCGCTCCATACCGGCATTAAAGGATTTGACGCGGCAATGGACGGCATTCACGGAATCAACATCATCGGCGGCGCGCCCAAGGCCGGCAAGTCCTGTCTTGGAATACAGCTTGCCACGGAAATGGCCCGCAAAAAAGTCCCGGTGGTTTATTATGATTTTGAAAACGGCGTTCAGAAAATCTATCAACGCACCTTGTCGCGGTTGAGTCGGCTGCCGGTTGAAAGGATTATCGACGATAATGGGGATGCGGAAGAAACCAGGAGGCTGGACACCGCAAAAGAAGATTTTCGTAATATGCTTGAGTATTTCCGGGTGGTTAACGACCGCCAGCTCACCCCGGAAATCATGCGGCGGCATATTGATTTCCTGTGTCATGAGACGAGAAAGGATGATGTGGTGGTCGTTGTAGACAGTCTTCACAAGCTGCCGTTCAAGGATTTTTCAGAACGCCGCACCGGTATTGACGCCTGGCTGCGGGAATTTGAATCGATCAGGGATGAAATGAATGTCGCCTTTCTGGTGATCTCCGAGTTGAGCCGCCAGGAAGGCGGGCGGTATGACGGGGTGCCGCACATGGGGCTTTTCAAGGATTCCGGTGATATCGAGTACACTGCGGATAACGCCCTGGTATTTCTGCCCGAATGGAATCCTGTTGATATAACCGACCAAGGGGAAAGAATAAACGCCTTATGGCTGGTGGCAAGCCGTGAATACAGCCCGGGGCTTATTGCCAGATACCGACTTGATTTTCCTTTCTGGGGATTTACAGAGTTGGATTAATAGTTATTGGATCGGGATGCCTTGTCCGGCAGGATTATTTCAAGTCGGCGGATTATCTCAATGGCCTGCGGGGAGACATCTGCCTGATAAGCCAGCGCCTGAACACCTTGTTGGCAGGCCCTTGCCAGGGTCTCGGCATAGAGCGGATCAATATGGGCTGCCGGTGAAAATTGCGCGGCATCGGCTCGCTGGACACAGAACAGAACCATGGCAAGGTGACCGGCCTTTTTCAGGGAGATGAGTTCCTCAAGATGTTTCGTTCCCCTTGTGGTCACCGCATCGGGAAACATGGCAATGCCGTTTTCGGCAAGTGTGCAGTTTTTCACCTCAAGGTAAATTTGCTGATTGCCGCGCTTCAGCAGAAAATCAAGTCGGCTCCTGTCGGAAACTGTTACCTCCGGTTGAATCGTATCAACAATGCCGATCTCATGTATTTTCCCTCTTTCGATGGCCTCGCGGACCAGAGGGTTGGTGCGCATTGTGTTGATCCCCACCCAATTGCCTCCCACCTTGATCATCTCCAGGGTCCGGGGATATTTCCGTTTGGGGTTGTCAGATGTGGACAGCATGACATCATTACCGGCAGCGCATAACCCCATCATCGACCCTGAATTCGGGCAATGCACTGTAGTTATGTTTCGATCCGGCATTTCGACATCCGCTAAAAAGCGCTTATAACGCTTGATCAGCGTTGCCGGGTGTAGGTTCTTTTCAAATTTCATATTTGCCTGGTTGCTACCGATACGCTACATTAACTGAACGGTAAGCACTCACATGGTTCGAATCTGCCCGCGATCAGGGGCATCCGACCGTATCGACCGGCATCCCGGTTCACCGGGGGAACTTTTTAGTAAATAAGCTTTTCATTATGCCCAAAAAGACAGACTCCGGCAAGGCCGCATCCAGAAAAAAAGCCATTGCCATTCGTTATGACAAGGGCAGAGACCCTGCCCCGAAAATTGTCGGCAAAGGCGAAGGACTCGTGGCGGAGCGTATCCTCGCCCTGGCCAGAGAACTCGGCATTCCCATCCATGAAGACACCGATCTTACGGAAATCCTCGCACGGCTTGATCTCAATGAAGAAATCCCTCCCTCAACCTATCTGGTGGTTGCGGAAATCCTCGCTTTTATCTACCGGGCCAATAAAAATTGGCAGCCCTGATTTCTTTGCAATGGAACTGGGCATTTTTTTCCCATCAGCACCTCTCGTCGCCCCTTGATTAATCGTCAACATTGGCATCAAGATTTTGGTGCCAAGCACTCATTGCGCTCCTTCTAAGCCGTTAAACGTAATTCCGGCAGTGAGTTTGTCTGTACTCTGCCGGCCATGGCTTCCTGCGTAACAAAACGTGGCACACATGTTGCAACAACAGACAACAAACTCAATAACGAGGTGAATCTTGTATATCCAAAACAGGCTCGGACTTATCGAAAGCGTTGAAACAATGCTTCGCCAGGAAAACCGATTGTCTCAGGTGGCAAACAACCTGGCAAATGTCGATACAACTGGTTTTAAGAAGGAAAACGTAACCTTCTGGGAAATGCTCTACAAAGCAAGTGGCAACAGGCATCGGGTGGGAAAGGGGGCAAAAATCATTACCGACCACCAGCAGGGGCCGACGCAGCTGACCGGAAACCCTCTGGATATAGCGATAAACGGCGAGGGCTATTTCAAGATTCAGACTCAGCGGGGAATGCGCTACACCCGGGATGGAAATTTCCATAAAAACAGCCAGGGACAGGTGACAACCTCCAACGGCGACCTGCTCATGGGGCAGGGCGGCGCTATCACCATTGAGGGCGGAATTGTCACCATTGACAATCAGGGCAGTGTTTATGTCGACGGCAACCTCGCGGACCAGCTGGCCATTGTTACCTTTGCAGATACCAATGGTCTGGAGAAAGAAGGTCTGAATATGTATCGCACCAAAAGTGCAGACGTACAGGAGCAGACACCCGAAGAATATACGCTTGAGCAGGGGTATCTGGAAGAGTCAAATGTCAACACGGTTAAGGAAATGACCGAGATGATCGAGTTGCAGAGGGTGTTCGAGGCTCAGCAGAAAGTAATCAGAACCATTGACGAGATTAATGACGAGGCCATCAGGAGAGTCGGGAAATTGACGTAATGATGGCTATTTTGACGGAAAACAACAAAAAATAATGACATTTTTTTGACATAAAATCAAAAAAGGAAAAAATTATGATACGTGCACTTTATTCTGCCAGAACAGGCATGATCGGTCAGCAGCTTCAGCTGGACACAATCGCAAATAATCTGGCAAACGTTAATACTGCGGGTTTCAAAAAAAGCAGAACACAATTTGAAGATCTTTTTTATCAGACCATCAGGGATGTCGGGGTGGAAACCACCGGAGGCGGACAGGTCCCCACCGGGATTCAGGTGGGCATGGGATCGAGGCCTACGGCTATCCAGAAGATTTTCACCCAGGGTGATTATGTGGAAACCGGCAATGATCTTGACTGGGCCATCGAGGGGCAGGGCTTTTTTCAAATACTTAGAAACGGCGAAGAGTTCTATACCCGCGCCGGGCAATTTAAAAGAGACGGCAACGGCTACCTGGTTACGGCAAATGGAGATCGTCTGCAACCTGAATTTGCGGTTCCGGCCGGCACGGTTGCTCTGTCCATTGATGCAGGGGGCATGCTTACCGCCAAGGACGGTGCCCAGCAGACGCTGGCCACAACCCAGGTGACACTGCATGGTTTTATTAATCCGGCAGGGCTTAAAAGTATGGGCGGCAATCTCTACGCCGAGACCGAGGCCTCCGGAGCCCCCACCGAAGCAAATCCCGGGACCGGCGGCATCGGAACAATTGCTCAGCGCTTCATGGAAACATCAAACGTGGACGTTACGGAGGAAATGGTCAACCTGATCACTACCCAGCGCGCCTATGAAGTGAATTCAAAAACCATTCAGACCGCAGACAGATTGCTTGAAATCAGCAATACGCTGATCAGGTAGGAGATGACCTTATGAAGCGACCAAGCCTCCTTGCTGTAATGATGAGTTTCATTCTTGTGTTTCTTGTCACCGGCGGCGCAGTTCAAGCTGAAGATTTGAACACTGTTGTTCTGGATAAAGCCGTTTTTCAGCAGGCCTTTGAAAAGATCATTCGTGAATCGTTGCCCTGGCCCAAGGAAGATATGCAGTTTGCCGATTTTTCTGCAAAGCCGGAGAAACTCGAAGTGGCAGCAGGAGCCATTGAATTTCGATTGACCGGCAATGCTGCTGAATTCAGGCTTGGCAGGAACCAGGCAAATTTTGCCATACTCTCGGATGGCAGAGAATATGGCACGGTTATGATGGTTTGTGAGCTCAGGCTGATTGGCGAGGTTGTTTTTACCACCCGGTCATTACGGAAAGATTCGGTTATTACTGCTGAAGATATGAAAGTGGTCCGGCGGGACATTTCCATGTTGGGCTCAGAGCTGGTCAACAATATAAATGATGCGGTGGGCAAGCAACTGAATGTATCCCTTAATGCCGGTGCCGTGCTTTATAAATATCTGCTGACTCCGCCGGTGTTGGTAGAACGGGGCGATCTCGTAACAATCCTTGCCCAGTCGAATAATTTGCGGGTGACTGCTCCGGGAGAGGCAAGGGAGCAGGGGGCCTACGGTGACATGGTGCGAGTGAAAAATCTGATGAGCCGGCGGGAAGTGTATGCCCGGGTTGTTGACCCGGCAACCGTTGAGGTCATCTTTTAGCCTGAGTATGTATTCCCTTCAAGGGATTGAAAAGAGTGACCTGCGGGGAGTGCATGCTGCGGGGCTCTGATTCTCAGCTTTGTCAGCGGGAGAGTCAATATTTAATGAATATTTTTAAGCCCGTATATAAGGGTCTTCAGCAACAGAGCGACCAACGGGAAACTCCAATCAATGCCCGGAAAATTTCGGGTCAGGAGGAAAAGGCATGCGGAGCACCAGAAACCTCATAATAATTCCAACACTCTTATTGATGATTACAGGTTGTGTTGCCAGCGGATCAAGCAAGTTGACCGACACGGCACCCTCATCAAAGGATCTGCCGGAAAGGTTCAGCCTGCCCACCGTGGAAAGGCAGAACGCATTGCCCCAGGAAGGGGCGATCTATTCCCAGCAGACAAATCTCGATCTGTATAGGGACAGCCGGGCTCGGGCCATCGGCGATATTCTTCTTGTGAAAATCGTCGAAACCTCCACCGGATCAAAAAATGCTTCAACCAAGACCGAAAGAGAGTCCTCCATTTCCGGCGGCGTTGCTGCTTTATTCGGGGTTGAAAAATGGCTTTCCGGCAAGAACAGCAATTTCACCCCATCCATGACATCCCTCCAGGCCGGCCTTACAAACGATTTTGAAGGAAAAGGTGAAACAAAACGCGACAGTACGGTCACCGCCACCCTTTCGGCACGGGTTGTTGATGTAACCATGGACGGCAATCTGGTGGTTCGGGGCTTCAGGGAAATACGCGTCAATGACGAAACCCAGTACATTATTCTTTCGGGCATTGTGAGGATCAAGGATATTTCTCAGGATAATTCCATACTTTCGTCACATATCTCGGACGCCAGGATCGAATACAGCGGCACCGGGGTGATAAGCGACAAGCAACATCCCGGCTGGCTCGCCCGAGGGCTTGATCTGCTCTGGCCATTCTGATGACAAAAACAGGCTATGAGTAAAAGAAAAATTATGAACTAGGAAAAAAATTCCCTTACATGGAGGCGGTTTTTTACCGGGGAGAGTCGGGTACAGGATAAAT
This sequence comes from Pseudomonadota bacterium, assembly GCA_018823135.1. Classification (NCBI taxonomy): domain Bacteria; kingdom Pseudomonadati; phylum Pseudomonadota; species Pseudomonadota bacterium. The sequence goes on along the minus strand of JAHJJF010000057.1, from coordinate 12,217 downwards.
TGTATATTTTCTTAAATGGATGATTTTAATAACATGCCGAAATTGTTGAACATTAAAGAGTCTGAAAACAGTATATGTTTTTTTGGGGGTTTGAAGAAGCAGCAAAATGGGCCGTGGCATATGGCTTGCAGAACATTCAACCAACACCCTTTAAGCTCATGACAAATTCAAGGTAAACACTATGAAACGAAAAGATTACAACACCCGGGGAACAATGATTGCGGAAAGTTCACGCATGAAGGGAATGGTTGTTATTCTTTCAGCAATATTGGTGGTTTTGTCCGCAAGCCACGCCCAGGCAATTCGATTGAAAGACATGGCATCGGTGAAGGGCGTCAGAAACAATCAGCTCATCGGCTACGGTCTGGTTGTGGGCTTGGACGGCACAGGAGACGGAAGTCAGGCAGCCTTTACCACCCAGGGTCTGATCAATATGTTGGAGAATATGGGGGTGCATGTCAACGAGCAAAGCGTCAAAGTCAAAAACGTCGCGGGAGTGATGATCAGCGCGACCCTTCCGCCTTTTGTCAAAACCGGTCAGAGCATTGATGTAACGGTTTCTTCCCTTGGAGACTGTTCATCACTGCAGGGTGGGACGCTGATTGCCACGCCTCTTAAGGGTCTTGATGGTCAGGTGTATGCCATTGCGCAGGGGGCGGTCAGCATCGGCGGCTTTGAGTCCACCGGTGTGAGGGGTGCACAGAAAAAGCATCTTACCGTGGCGCGAATACCAAGCGGCGCAACCGTGGAGCGGGAGGTTGCCCTGACATTTGCAGGGAAAAAAATAATAACCATCAGTCTTGATTCTGCGGATTTTACAACCATTTCGAGAACCGTCAACGCCATTGATGCTTTTTTAGGTGGTACCTATGCAACAGCCAAAGATGGGGCAACGGTTGACATCGTCGTCCCTGAAAAATTTTATAATCAGGAAGTCACCCTGCTTGCCGCCTTGGAAAACTTGAGCATCACACCCGATGCGTCGGCAAAAGTAGTGCTTGATGAAAGAACCGGGACCGTGGTCATGGGGGAGAATGTCCGGATCAGCCATCTTGCCCTGTCTCATGGCAACTTGAGCCTGCAGATTACCGCGGAACAATCGCGGCCACGATTGCCTAATGCACCGTCCAATGAAAATATTTCAGCCCGGGATCTGGAGAATCGGCTGGTGACCCTTTCCGTGGGCACAACCCTCGGGGAAGTGGTGCGAGCACTTAATTCCGTTGGAGTGACCCCCCGGGACCTGATTTCCATTTTTCAATCTATCAAGGCGTCTGGTGCTCTGCAGGCCGATCTTGAGATAATATGATTCCGACAAATGGGGCGACACTGCAATGAATTTATCTGAAACAGGATTAATAACCCTTAAGCAAACGCCGGTTTCTGCCGATATTATTAAAGAGAAAAAGCTGCGTAAAGCCTGCGCTGATTTTGAAGCGATCATCTTGAAGCAGATGCTTGCAACGATGCGCAAAAGCATCCCCAAGAGCGGACTTGTTGACACCAGTTATGCCCAGGAAATGTACCAATCGCTTCATGATGATGGATTAGCAGAAAAGATGGCGCACACCAAGGGTATGGGATTCGGTGAAATACTCTTTCAGCAACTCACGGGAAAAATCAAACCAACCGCAGCAAAATAGGAATCCACCATGGAATACAACGATAGTCCAAGAATCAAGGCTCTTCCTGAGGCCATTTTCAAAATTCTCGACCAGCAGGTCCGTCTCCTCAAAGAACTCGGGACAATTGTAGAAGAGGAAAAAAAGGCCCTTTCGGAAAGGGATCTGTCGGCGCTTGTCAGTCTCAGCAGGAAAAAAGAAAATCAGCTCAAGAGAATAGCCACACTTGATACGTTACTGCAGGAGACAGCCAGAAATGCGACCAATATCCCGCAAGACAAGATTATTCGGCTCGAAGATCTGAGACCCCATGCAAATGAAGAGGAGCTGGAAATTCTTGAGGGCCGGAAGCAGACCCTGGAATCCATGCGGGAAGATGTCCTGGAGCGCAATATGATGAATAAACGGTTTACCCATGATGTTCTCGGCTACCTCAATGATGCCATTCACCTGATAACCGGTGCGGTTGCGGAACGTTCCACCTATGGCGCCCGGGGAAGCGAAAGAAGGGCTGTCAATGGCCCTACCCTGATCAGCAGAGAGGTCTGACAATGGCCGGTATTTCAGGTATGCTTAATGTTGCAAAAGAAGCGCTGCTTACCCACCAGCTTTCGGTGCAGGTTGCTGCCCATAACATTGCCAACGTTGATACACCGGGCTATTCCCGTCAGGTTTTAGGAGTAACCACCAATATTTCCACGCCGTCCGCGGTGGGAAATATCGGCAATGGCGTCCAGGCCGTGTCAATTGCCCGGAAATATGATCGGTTCATGACCCAGAGGATCATGGAGCAGAATTCCACTCTGGGCGATCTGGAGGCGCAGCAACAGTCACTGCGCGTTGTCGAAGCAATATTTAATGAAGCGCCGGGTCTGGCCCTGAATGATCTCATGACCCAGTTCTGGGACAGCTGGCAGAATCTTGCAAATAATCCGGAAATTCTTTCCGCCCGCCAGGAGGTTGTCCAGCAGGGTCAGTTGTTGGGCCAGCACCTCCAGCACATGAGTGCTGAAATAGCCAAGACAAAATACGATATCAGCATGAGCCTTGACAATGCCGTTGAAGACGTAAATGCCCTGACCGCCCAGATAGCTGATCTGAATGCCCGGATCAGTTCCACTGAAACAACGACCTACAAGGCGAATGATCTCAGGGATGAGCGCGATGAAATTTTAAGAGAGCTCTCCAGTCTTATTGATGTCGCCTATTTCGAAAATAATTCCGGTGATTATACCGTGTTGCTGAGAGACGGTCATAGCCTGGTGGAGCAAACGCAGAGCTGGACCTTAAACTGGGCAAATGAAAAAATGTACTGGAATAATGTTAAGCCCGACGGCACGATTACCCGGGCTCCGGTCAGCGATAAAGTTTCTATGGGCGGCAAAATCGGCGGGTATGTGGCAATCCATAATGAGCTCGTCGAGGACAACCCGGAGAATTATCTCGGCAAGCTTGACGCGCTCGCCAATGCCCTTGTCCGTGAAGTGAACCAGCAGCATTCCCAAGGTGCCGGCCTTTATGCTTTTTCCTCCGAACAGATCGGCACGGAGACGGCCAAGAACGCAACGCATCTGAATACTACGGTCAATGCGGCAAACGCCACCGATTCCATTGAGGCGGGCATTTTCAAGATTAACGATCGCAGCATCGGAGAAATCGACGGGGCCGCCGCGGTCTACGGACTGGCCATGACCAAGGCATCTAATGCCGTGCAGCAGATAAATCTCGCCGCGGCCGGAGTCACCGCCAAAATGACTACTCAGCTGGCTGGAACCGTAGTTGACTCAACAACTTTGACCGCCGGCGGCGGGGATGTTTTTTCATTTGATATCAATGGTGTTGCGGTCACCTATACAACTGCGGCGGCTGATGTGGGAGATGACGCGCTGTTTGCACAAAACGTCATTGATTCAATCAACACGGCTATAACCACATATAATGCCACAGCCACCAACCCGATGGATATCAGCATTGAGGCGGTTCTTGGGGATGATGCCAACGGCGGCGTCGCGAATTCAATCGTCTTGAGGAACACCAATGCCGGCGATGAATCACGGATTATTGTCGGCGCCATCACCTCAACGCCTGTCGGACTCGAAGACAATCTCGGTCTTACCGCAGGCACTTATGATGCTGATGCCACTCACAATCGTGGAACCATATCTCTTTTTTCCGATGAACAGTTTACGGTTGTAACCAATACCGATGATACCTTTCTCGATCATCTCGGTATGGGTGGAGGACTCACCCCTGAAGATCGGCCAAACGATGGTAAATTTACCTACCGCTTCACTGATCCCGGCGGAGTTGTCATGTCTCTCCAGGGCTTTCAGTATAACAATGAACTGGTGACTGACGGCGGCAGTTTTGACATCTGGTTATATAGTAGTGATGGGACTCTTGCTCTTCCTCAGCCGGTGAATGTTTCTCTGGAGCGGGCTTATGACCTTCAGGATGTCGCTGATGCGATCAATGTCTCAATAACCAATGCCAGCGGCGGCGGCGCCTGGATAACGGCGTCGGTCAAAAATAATCAGCTGTCTCTCAACCCCGACAGCACCCACACATTCGCTTTTGCCAATGACAATTCGAACTTCCTGCAGGTTGCCGGGATCAATACGTTTTTCAGCGGGTACGATGCCAGCACCTTAGGCGTAAACAGCGTGGTTGCAGATAATCTCAACAACATGGCAGCAGCTACGGTCACCGTTAACGGTGAGCTTTTCAGGGGTGACAACACCAATATTCTGGCAATCACCAATATACAGCACGATGAAACCGTTCATTTTACCGGGAGCACCCCCAACACCCTTGATGATTTTTATAACTCACTTGTCGGCAAGATAGGCATCCGCGGGCGAACGGTTATCAGGGATACTGATTTTAATGGACAGGTGTTGAACCAGATGAATGAAATGCGTGATTCGGTTTCAGGGGTTTCCCTTGATGAGGAAATGGCCAATCTTATACGGTTTCAGCATGCCTATTCAGCCGCAGCAAAATTGATCAGCACAGCTGACGAGATGATGATCACGCTTCTTGATACCTTGAAGCGATAACCCGGCAGCGAGCAGTCCGGGACAGGAGTTTTTGCTATGCGTACGACAATGCAATCTCAGCACAGGTTCTTAATGACTGACCTCAACAGGACAACCTGGGAGTTGTCCCAATTGAACAACCAGATCTCCTCGGGACGGCAGATGTCCAAGATCTCGGACAATCCCGGCAATCTGGTAAGCGCCCTGACCTTGCGATCGAATATTTCTGAAATAAAGCAATATAAGGAAAATCTGACCTACGGATACAACCTTGTAAGCGGCTCGGAAAGCAGTCTCACCCAGATCAAGGAACAGGTCATGCGGGCAAAGCTCCTGAATGTCCAGGCCATTAATGGCGCTCTCTCAACGGAGAATCTGCGCTCAATGGGTGAAGAGGTGCGGCATCTGTTTGAACAGTCTGTTATTCTCGCCAATACCCAGGTCAACGGCAAATACCTTTTCGGTGGCTATCGGACAACCGGATACAATGATATTGAGCCAACACCATTCATGGCTGGTTTTGTTGACGGATATCGACTCACCGGCAGCACGCCTGCGGCTCTTTCCGGCGAGTTGACCACCGGCCAGATCTCCACAGGCACGGACCTGGCGGCAGGCGATCTGCTGATCAATGGCGAGGACATGGGCATTGTTGATCTGACCACCGCAGCCCCCTCTGATTACAACCTGAACATGGGTGGCGCCTTCAGGCTGGCAGACGCGATCAACACCAACTCATCGACAACCACCGCCACGGTCACCACTCTTTATGCGGGACTGGTAGCTCAAGACGAAGCGCCGGTAGACTTGAATCCGACTGCGGTTTCCTTTGATCTGAATAATATCCCCGTATCCGTGAATATTGCAGACGGGCGTCTTGCTGCGGACGTGGCCCAGGATGTGGTGGATGCCATCAACCTGGTCAGTGAGCAGACCGGCGTTCAGGCGGTTCGGGGTGACGGCACCAACGGCGGTATCGCAAATTCCGTTGTCCTTTCAAACATGCGATCGGGCGACGACAATAATATCGTTATCGCCAATATGAATCCCCCGGGGCCGAACCTGACCGGGCTTGTTGACGTGGATCAGGTGGCTGACGATCAGCATAACACCGGGACCGTGTCGATGTCATCGGAGGCCACAGCCATTGATATAACAACCAGCGCCGCAGGGGTTGACGATTCCATCCTGAATCTGGTGGGCCTCGACGGCGGCGGTATCGGTTTTGCCGATGAGATAGGTGACGGCGTTCTGGTTTACGGCTATCAGCTTGCGGACCAGGATCTTATTTTAAACGGGCAGTCTATTGCAGCGCCGGTCGATGACGGTGTTTCGACAATTTTTGCAGATACCTCCGCTGCTTCCAAGGCTGCGGCAATCAACCTCGAATCAGGGGTCACCGGTGTGACCGCAGTGGTTACCCCGGCCTCATTTCGTACAAACGGCGTAGTAACAGCAGGAAATATCGGTCCTGGAGATCTGGTGATCAACGGCGTTGACATCTTTCCGGCAACCACGACGATAAGCGCTCGCGACGACACCAATGCACTTGTACGCGCCATTAATACTTTTTCAAGCACAACCGGGATTAACGCGACAAGGAACACGGATGGGAACATCATGCTTTCCGCTGTCGATGGCAGGAACATGCATATCGTCACCTCGGCAAACGGCGAAAGGATTTCCCATCTTAATGGCGGCAGCCCGGCGGTGCCTCAGAGTAAAGTCTATTATGGATCAGTGCAGCTTAAATCAGACAGGGTATTTTCTATTGAAACGACTCCCACGGCCAGTTTCGAGCAGGGCCTTGCAGCCCTCGGCATGTCGGGAGGCGCGACCAATACCGGAGAGGCCGGTGATTTGCCGGCGGACGGCTTAATCACCGTGGACAGTATCATTGTTCAGGAAGGCAATGTCCGCTATACCGGCGATAGAAGCAACGATATTTCCATCAAGGTCGGCCAGCGAAGCACTCTGAAAGTGAGTAAGAACGGCCAGGATGTTTTAATGGATATCAATGCTTTTTCAACTTTAAAACGCTTCGAGGATTTCCTCAAAGGGCAGAATTTCACTGAAGTTGTGGGAAATGCCGCGGCCACCGATGTAACCGCCACTCTTGGCTCTGGCGATACCGGATTGCCGAGACACGATGAATTGGTGGCCGGTGATTTTACCCTTACCGTGATGGATCATGAACAATATCCGCCGGTGGAGACGAAGATTAGAATCCCTGTGGACCCGGCAATTGATACGCCTGAAACCATAGCCCAGAAAATAAACGGCGTCGCCGGGATTACCGCAACGTGGAACAGCAGCGGTTATATGGAAATTGAAAGTACCGATGCCGCCAGATACACCTTTGTTTTAGAGAGCGACTCAAGCAATTTTCTTAAATCGGCTGGCGTGAGCTTCAGTGATATCCAGACATATTCTCTTGGGCAATCGCTTGCAGAAATGAATCAGCTTGCGGAAGATCTGACCCGGCAGATATCTGATTTCGGGGCCAGGGCGAACCGCATAGAGACCCAGAACGAGATATTCATAAATCTGGAATTAAGCACGACAGAGAATCTTTCAGAGAAACAGGATACGGATATTATCGAGGCGCTGATGAAGCTTAAAGCCAAGGAGGTTGCCTACGAGGCGGCCCTTTCGGCATCCGCCAAGGTCATGCAGTTAAGTCTTGTCAATTTCCTCTAGCGTGAATACCATGGAAGGTATCACAGGCAGGCAAATTTTATTAATCAAAAGCCATGGAGGGCGCCCATGCTGGTACTTGCAAGAAAAATCGGGGAGGCAATTGCCATACAGGACGACATAAAAATCAAGGTCCTGGAAATCAAGGGGGGGCAGGTCAAGCTGGGAATCGAGGCCCCGAAACATCTGGCTGTGCACCGTGAAGAAATTTATCAACAGATTCTTGAAGAAAACAGGAAGGCCGCTATGGAAGCACCCCAGGATATTGGGTCTTTGCCGCAGGGATTAAAAATTTTTTCAGGCGAAAAAGAATAACACCTGCCGTTTGGATTGATGCCGAGCCGGCATTGTAATTGAGGTTCATGTTGTGGAGGAATGAAGTATGAGCAGTGTAACCGCTGAGAACATCAGCAGCCAGGAAAACCCGACGGGAATCAAGATATCAACCAGTCGTTTTGGTGAGCTTACAATAGATAAAGACAAAATAATTATAATGACCAGCCCTTTTCTGGGATTCCCTGATTCGACGCGGTTCATACTCCAGAAACACGGGCTGTCCTCGCCGTTCATGTGGTTTCAGTCTGTGGATGACCCGAACCTTGCCTTTGTGGTTATTCAATCCGTGGTTGTGGATCCGAGTTATAATCCTCCTGTCAATGATCATATAAGGGAAGAACTTGAGGCTACAGATGTAAGTGAACTTGAGCTTCTTTTGATTCTCACAATCCCCAGGGAAAATCCCAGGGCAATGACAGCTAATCTGCTCGGACCGGTGATGATAAATGCCAATAAGCGGCTGGCTAAACAGGTGCTTCTCGATCCGGGCAGATATGATTGCTGCTGGCCGATTATTAGTGAATGAGCCGGGTATTTTCCGGGTAAACATTTCGCGGCTCGCTTCGTAGGCATGTGATTAAGCTCGTTGAATAAAGGAGACAGCAGGCTGAATTCAAAGAATAAACTTAAAAAAGGCAGGAATGCGTAGGAGATTTTTCTCTCTGACTTCTGGCTTCTGGCTTCTGATCCACCCTGAATTGTTGCGGATTAACGGTTAGAAGAGGTCGGTGAAATAAAAAAAACGGCCTCAGGATGAGGCCGCAGGATTGAATATATGAAAAATTTAGAAAAATCAGTCTTCGGGAAGATAATCGGTAAGAAGGCTCGTCAGCATGCGGTCGGCAACTTTATAGGGATCCACCTGGTATTTGCCGCTTGCAACCTGCTGTTTCAGTTCCTGAACTTTTTCCTCGCGGACAACAGGGGTTTCCAGAAGAATTTCCTGCATTTTCTGGACATCACGGGATCCGTCTGACAACTCGACCCGATCGGTTTCAACGGTGGAACCGGCGGTCCTGGCAGGATCAACACCAGCATCAGCGGTTTTTTTGATCTGGATTTTATTGTCCGTTTTAATCTGTGGAAAAAGATTGGTAAGCTTCATTTCCGGTGCCGTCCTTGTTAAATATCATGGCAGCTGATTGTTAGTCGGCGTTCATTTATATAGTTTTCTAATTAACATATCGGCATCCTGAAAACAAACTTTAAACAAAATAATGCAGTTTCTGCAAAAAAAATATTTGAGCTCGACTGCAGGGGCTTTGGGGCGTCTGGTCTGCCGAACAGAGATAGGGTCGCGGGCTTTAATCGGTCTTGCCGGGCTCTTTTTTTGCGGCCATAACAAACCGGTCATGGGTCGGCTCAAATTTGATATGACAGGTCAGATGCAAATCCGGGGCAACTTTGACGGTGAATTTGTGAGTAGCCTTGGCAAGTTCATCAAGCCCTTTTCCTGAGAGGGCGACAAGCCTGTCACAAAAAGCCTGGTGCTTTTTTTGAGGGAATGTTCTGGCTATCTGCCATTTACCAGCTTTTTTAAAGTGGATGTTGAAGGTGTCCGGTGATTCCTGTTTTTCATCATCTTTCAACGGGCCGACACAGATCATCTCGATATTTTCTGCCGCAGCTTGGGCTAGGACTTTGTTTATCGTTTTAGGCAGGTCATCTTCCGTAATGATCTGCATGTCCTTGATGCAGATCTCAAGGGCAGCGACAAGGTCCTTGTCACGCTTCAGAAAGAATTTAGCCTGTTCTTCATCGAGTTTTTTCTTGAGATTCTTTTGTAAGTCCTTGGTGCCGGTGGATTGAAAGAATTTGATCAGGTCAACTTTGGTTTTTGATTCGTCAATCGCATCGTAGTTGTTATATAACCATTGTACGTACATTATCCTGACATCAGGTTCCTTCCTGGCCAGGATGGGCAGGGTCCGCAAAACCACCTCCTGCATTTCATGTGCTAAGACGTTTTCTTCGATAATATCAAAGGCGGTTCGGGTGCCGATTTTGGCAAGGGCCATGAATATTGCAAGTCTTAAGCTCTGTTTGCCCTGTTTCAGGGCGTTCTGGAGAGTTGGCACAACCGAGGGATCGCCACTGTCGCCCAGGGCATGGACGATGTCGGAAGTCTGCTCCTTCTGCAATGCATCAAGGAGGGCATTACGGGACTCGACAGTGCCGAATTCTACAAGGGATTTAAGGGCCATCGCCCTCAGGGCCGGTTGGGGGGAACGCAGGAGTTTTGTCAGCTCAGGGATGGTTTCCGCGGCCCCGGTTTTGGCATAGGCAAAGATAGTTTCCGGCGGTTTTTCATTTTCAAAGGAGTATTTAAGTGTCTTTATGGAATCAGGAGTATTCTGGTTGAGCAGTTCATCCGCAGCATATTGCCGGTCTTTGGAATTTTCACTTTTCAGGAGCCGTTGGAGATCGATAATACTGACATCGCCCTGGGTATTTTTCAGGAGTAATCTGTCGACCCCGGGGTCGAATTTAACGAATAATGTGGTTTTTGCTCCATCACCGTAATCGAGCTCTATTTTCCCTTCAGCCTCTTTCTTCTCCCATGGCGAGATTCCCGCAAGGAGCAAAATTCTTTGATAAACCGGCCCCTTGGTGTTTGCCGGCAGCGAATGAGCCTGAAACCAGCCGGTACCTAAATTATAATATACATTAAAGGGGGCCTCGGCGTTGGTCTCAATGCCGGCAGCAACTTCGGTTGTATCGTCGTCAGATGTTTTAATAAGTTCTTCAAGGAGTTGCGGATCAAGAGCCTCCTCGGCAGAGAGGATCGGTTTTTTTTCTTTAATAACTTCATCAGAAGGGATGGAAACAAAAGTTATAAATTCCGCATTTTTTTTAGCGGCCAAGGTAAGGATTGAATCTACGAGTTTGATTATCGGAGATTCTTCTTTTGATCCTGTAATGTTTTCTTCCATTGCCGTCCTTCAAGTTTTTCGGGTTTTGCCGGCACAACTTTTCAAGTGGAATTAAGTTGGCTTTGAACCAAGCTTTGCAGGCGATGATTCAATAAATAACCCAACTGCATATTTTGTGTGCCAGGCGCTCTAATCCCTTCAGGTTTGTTAGCCGAATGAAAAATCATGTTATTGATGATCTTTACATTATTATTATAATTAATAAACACTGCAAACGGAAATTTTTTATATTAGGCGTTCTGCTCTTGGGCAAAAGGCCTTTTGACAGAGGACACTTTTTTCACTGGATTAAAAGAGCGGGGTGATGGAGAAAGACAAAAAGGGGAGACCGGCCGATTTATGAAAAATAGCCTGCCTCCCCTTTTCCTGTGATGCTGTCTTTATTTCTTTGTCATGCCTTACGGGGCAGTAATGGTATCAGAAATCAAGGTGACTTGATCGGTTACCGCAAACAATCTGCCCGTTATGCTGGCACCGGCCAGCACGTTTACCTGTGACCAGGCGAAGACGTTTCCGTAGAAGCTGGTGCCCGCTTCAATGGCTGTGGCGCCGCCCGTCCTGAAATAGACGTTCCTGGCCTGTGCGTTATTATCGAGGATGATTGCGCCGCTTGGAGCGCCGGCGGTAAAATTGCCGTCTATCGAGAAAATGAAGACAGCATTCGGATCGCCCTGGGCATCGAGATGAAGAGGACCGGTGGTTAATAATACATTGACCGCGGTCTTGTAGACGCCCCGGGTGAGGGTCTGGCCGCCCAGCTGAATTGGGCAAACCTGAGTTGCTGCAGCCGGATTCGGGTCAGCCGCAAGGAAGTCATAGGCAATCCCCAAGTCGGTTCTGGCCTGATTTAAAAATGCAATAGTGCTTGCATACGGTGCAGGTATTAAAGCGGGATCAGTATCATCGTGTGCATATGACAACCCACCCGTGAGCTCATCTACTTGCCCTGCGCCTGCACCTGTCACGAATCCCTCATAATAGCTGCGGGCCTGGTCTAGAATTCCCATATCTCCACCGGTCAGCGCACTGGCTGTTGATCCGGTGGTGGTGACCTTCTGGCTGGCCAGAATTATGAATCTGTCGGCTTCCCCAAGTACTGGTGATTGTGGTCCGACCATTACTGTCGCGGCGGTGGTAAAGTTCCAGGATGTTTCATTTCCCAGTTGATTTCCTGCCAGGTCTTTGACTACGCCGGCAATAGTGGCGGTATAGTTGGTGTCGGTTTCGAGATTGTTGACCGGCGTGTAGGTCACAGTCGTACCTGAGTAGGTCAAAGTACATGCCAATGGTGCATTGACGCCATCTGACAGAGTAAAGTTATCGGTGATGATGGTTGAGGGGTCCATCGGTTCACTGAAGGTAGCGGAAACACTCTGGGTGGTGAACACCTCTGTGGCGTTATCAGCAGGGTTTGTGGTCAAAACTGTAGGTGGGGTGCTGTCTGCGCTCGCACCGGTTGTAAAGGTCCATTCCTTGTCAACTGCCAGTGGGTTGCCTGCGAGATCCGTGGCCCCAATAGTAATTTTGGCGGTATAAACAATGCCGGAATCGAGAGCGGTTGTCGGCGCAAAGCTCGCAGTTTTGACGCCGG